>WFOZ01000122.1 GCA_015487825.1 Planctomycetaceae bacterium | reverse complement strand
GCAGATTCTGGCCGCCATTTTTACGGGTGGTCACTGTCTATTGATGGGTGTTCCCGGCCTGGCAAAAACGTTGATCGTCAGCACGATTGCCAAAATTCTGGATGTTGAGTTCAAGCGAATTCAGTTCACTCCCGATTTAATGCCTTCAGACATTACAGGAACCAATGTGCTTGAGGAATCGGACACAGGTCGGCGGGAATTTCGATTTGTGCAGGGGCCGGTTTTTACGAACATTTTGCTGGCAGATGAAATTAACCGAACTCCCCCCAAGACCCAGGCTGCGCTGCTGCAATCGATGCAGGAACACGAAGTTACGATCGGACAGAAAACGTTTGATCTGCCCGATCCGTTTTTTGTCATCGCAACTCAAAACCCGATCGAGCAGGAGGGAACGTATCCGCTTCCCGAGGCTCAACTGGATCGTTTCATGTTCAATATTAAGGTAGACTATCCATCGATTGAAGAGGAAGAGCAGATTCTGGAAGCGACCACTTCGGGTAAAATGGCGGAAGTGCGAAAAATTCTTTCGGCCAAATCAATCCTCTATCTGCAAAAACAGATTAATACAATTGAAGCCAGCCCGCTGATGATCAGCTATGTGACCCGCATTGTGCGAGCAACCCGGCCCGGAGATGGCTCTGCCCCCCAGTTTGTACAGGATTTGATTGACTGGGGAGCAGGACCGAGAGCCGGGCAGTATTTAATTACCGGTGCCAAAGCAATGGCTGCCATGGATGGACGACCGGCTATCAGCCCGTCCGATATCCGAAAAATCGCTGTCCCCGTACTGAGACACCGCATTTCTGCAAACTTTCAGGCTCAGGCGGAAGGCTACTCTACAGATGATCTGGTTCGCAGGCTGATTGAGGAAATCCCGGAGCCAAACATCCCCAAATACGAATGATCCAACAGAAACAAATTCTACCTGATTGATGGTAGTTTCAGGTTACAGATTGCAAATCTGTCGGTTTGTTGTCAGTATGGGGGGTAATCTATTGCCTTTTCAGGGCTGCGTGGGAAAGTGGGAAGAGCTCTTTTATTATTTCATTCCGTCTCCTTCGTTTTCTTATCCTTGTTCTCTTCTGCAAGTTCCGAGAAGCTGTTGGATGCTCGATGGCTACAAAAAACAAAAATAAACATTCGCAATCAGGCTCAGGCGAATATTCTCGCGTCTCCGATCTTCTGAAAGTAGGTCATCTGGGGCGTTACGAGATCAAGAAAAAGCTTGGTGCAGGGGGCATGGGAGCTGTCTACCTGGCACTCGATCCGCAATTGAACCGTCTGGTGGCCTTAAAAATTCTGCCGCCTGACAAAGCTGAAAATGCAACTCTTGTTAAGCGATTCAGAGCGGAAGCCCAGTCAGTTGCTCAATTAATGCATGATCATATCGTTCGCATCTACGAATCGGGCGAACTGGACGGCTATATGTATATAGCCCTTGAATACGTTGAAGGAACCGACGTTCAAAGACTGATCAGAAAACGGGGGCGGCTTCCTGTTCGACGAGCTACTGAAATCATCAAGCAGGTAACACTTGCCCTGGAACATGCTTCCGAATCAGGGATTGTACATCGCGATATTAAACCAGCCAATCTGTTAATCACTCAAAGTGGAGTAGTCAAACTGACGGACCTGGGTCTGGCCCGTGCGCTCGATGATGAGGAAACTTCAATCACCCGGGATGGCACCACTGTAGGGACGGTCGACTACATGTCGCCCGAACAGGGACGCAGCAGCAAAGCGGCGGATATTCGTAGCGATCTCTATTCGCTTGGTTGCACCTGGTATCACATGCTGACAGGCACGCCGCCTTATCCGGATGGAAATATCACAAACAAACTGCATGCTCATGCGACTGCGCCCATTCCTGACCCGCGCTCCATCAACGAGGCGATTCCCGAGTCGATTGTTGGTGTCATCGCCAGATTGATGGCCAAGAAGCCGGTAGAGCGTTATCAGTCTGCCCACGAATTGCTGGAAGATCTGGAAGCGGTCAAAAAGAACAGTCGTAAGGAAATAAGTGCAACTGATCTGGCCGCTCTTGCTTCGCCTGAAGAAATTGATGAAGAAGAGGAGTTCGAATCCCCCAACGGACCGGCTCCTCTCCCCCAAAGAAGCAAAAGGAAAAAAACTGAAGATGTTTCTGAAGAAGCCGACAGCAGTTCGAAAAGTTCACGCCGGGCAAAAAAAGCATCCGCTGGCAGTTCGAAATCTAAGTCGAATGATTCAGGGTTAGACTCACTGCCGCCGAGGGAGCGTAAAAAGCTTTCTGAAGTTGACGGCAAAAAAGAAGGAGGATTTGATTGGACTCCTTTCATTTATGCGGGAGTTGCAATTGGCGTATTAGCCTTTGTCGGGTTGTTGTATTCTGTCATTTCAGGTTTTGGAGGGACTCTCGATAACGGTAGTGGCAAAAATGTCGATTTAGTGGAACTGGCTGAAGAGAGACAAAAGGCACGAGAGGAAGAAGTTGAGAAGGCGAAACAAAACGAATTGGCCAATAATAGCCAGCCAGCCAACAAGCAGAATAAACCAAACCAGCAGGAGCAGCCGGTTGGTTCAAACTCAACCGGTATTAATGGCGCACACATACCTCATAATCAGAATAATATAGAAGCAGGTGGGCCGCAGGTAATCAGGGTTATTGCTTCAAATAAAAAAACTGATGCCACTTCTGCTCACACTCTTAAAGAGGCAATCGAGAAGGTAACGGCGTCGGCCGCGGTTGTCGAAATTCAAACAGAAGGGCTGAGCATCTGGGAGCACCCTGTCGATATTTTTGAGAAAAAACTGACTCTGCGAGCCGGGAATAGGAGCTCCGGACTCATCCTCGTTAATACGACCGGGGCACTTGCAGAAGGATTTCTGAGAGTGCGAAAAGGGTCATTGAAAATGCAGGGATTGCATTTCGGCCTGCTTGGTTACGATTTGCCCGGCGACAATAAACTGGTGCTGATTCGTGCGATCGATGCTGAGCTGGATGTTCGAGACTGTTCTTTCACCCTCGAAGAAAACCGCAGGGCTCCTGTCGTACTTTGTCAGGCAAGCTGGAACAGTTCTAAAGCCGGCAAGTCCAACTGGCAGCGTTGCCTGATTCGCGGAACCGGCTGGGCACCATTTTCTTTTTCGGGTCGCAAGATTCAGTCTACTTTGCAGGAATCTCTTATCGCCATTGGGAATGAGCCTGTTTATCTGCTCAATCACTCACCTCGCTCAGGTTCCCCAGGCGTCGATACTGATTCCGGAGCAGAGAAAGCTGACCGCGATCTTTCGATTTCAGATTCCATCATCGCCTGCGAAGCAACTGCAATCGCCATTGAAAATGGTAGCGGTCAGGTCAATGTCCCTTCCACTCTTGTGCGACTGAACCGCTCAGTTTTTGTTGCGAGCAACTCAGTTGGCACTCAACCGTTTTTATCGGTACGCAACTGGCCTGAAAACATTCTGAAAAGTTCAGGAGCCGGGAAACTTTCAGATTTGAAATGGATCAGTGAGGAAACGCTGATTTCCGGCTGGAAGCAGCGTTTACTTGCATCGACAAGTAAAACCCGTACAAAATTCAACGCGGAAAATGACGAGCAGTGGGTAAAGTTCTGGGGCGGACAAGGGCTGGAAGGGAAGTGGGAATCGGAAGGAATTAACGCCGATTTATTCTCTCGGCTGGCCTCTTTAGAGCCAGCAAAAATAAAACAGTACAAAATAACGAGTCTGGCTCACGCTGATCAGAAAACGCTTGATAAACTAACAACAATCGCTGCCCCCGAGTTAGCGCACAAAACCTGGCGTGCGGAATTAACATTCCTCTCGCCACCTTCCATTCCTCAGGAAAATCCTTTTGTTGGGGAAGTGAAAAAACTTCAGGTTGACTTGAACAAAACAGACCTCGGTCAGTTCCTTACCTCTCAGAGCCTGACAAAAAAGACAATTGTCGAAGCCAAAGGGTTTGGATTAATAAAATGCACACCTTTTACAATCAATAACAAACAGGTAAAAATACAATTCATTTCCGCGAAAGGGAAATACCCGCTTACATTGCAACCTGTTGCTCGCAAGAATGATCGTTCTGGAAAAAGTGTGCCCTGGATTACCGTCGAAAACGGGACTCTTGAAATTGAAGCAGGAGTTTTCCGCTTACGTCCTCCCAATAAAAACCCGATGCCCCGCCACTGGATTAAATCGCAGAATTCGACCGTGCGGCTCAATAAATGTTACGTGACCGGGCCGTTTGAAAAGCACGAACGACTCTCTTCGCTAATCAATATCTCCCAGCCCGAAAGTTCAAAGAGAGTCGGAAATGGTCTTTGGATTGAACGATGCTACCTGCAATCAGGCGGAGATATTATCAGTATAGACCTGGCGTCAAATCCGTTGGTTGTACGAAACAGTCTGCTGGTTTCGCAGAATCATCTTTTTGATATTGGCTATCAGAAGAAAAATAGAATTCAATCACCTGGAATTTTTGAAATTTCAAGAAGTACCCTTTCTTCTCGAAACGGTTTTTTCCATTTTGATCTCCCGGCGGCATCGAAGTATGAGAAACCGTTTGTCAGCGGTCACGTAAGTGAATCGATCTTTATTGCACCTGTTAAAACCGATCTGAAAAATCCTCCCGCAGTTTCGCTGATAAGTACATCATTCAAACAGGATCAGCTGCCCCGGCGATTGTGGTGGTGGGGTAATAGAAATGGTTTTGCGCCGGGAGTCGCTCAGAAATTAATGGGACAGCCTATTCCCGGAATTTGGCCGGAATTTTGGGGTCCCGGGCATGTTGAATCTGCATTATTTGGGGCAGATGGCGTGATGCTCTTTAATAAACAGGTTGTCTCCAAATCCCTGAAGCCTTCTGCATTCACTCTTTTTGCGAAAAGCAAGGCGGCAAAATGGGGAGTAAACGAACAACCGATCGGAGCTGAAGTAGGCAGCCTCGACCTTGCAGAGATCGCCCCGGGCAGCCAGCCCGATAAAAAACCTACCCGAAATTCTGCTGCACCTCTTTTTTGATCTGTTGTAACTATTGTGATTGTTGCAAAGCACTTTGATTATTTCTGTTTGATCACAGCTGCAATGATTTTGGCCATTTCGTCATGGCCTTCTTTGGAGAGATGGAGCCCATCAATGGTTCCCTTGTGCATGCCAAGCACACGGGTGAAATATCTTTTGGGGAGTAATGCAGATTGATATTTCCTGGCAAGACTACGTTGCGCACCGCCATAGGAATTCTGGAACGGAAACAATGGGAGTTCCAGAATAAGAACCTGATGATTGTCTTTGCGAAGAGCTGAAAGGAGCGTCTCCAATCTGCTGCGAAACAGAGAGGCATCTGTTCCGCCAAGCATGTCGTTACCACCAAATTCGACAATAACCAGAGAGTTGGATACAGTAATTTGCTTTGCCTGATCAATCGCATTATTGACTGTTGCCCCCGCTTTCGCCAGATTGACAACATGATACGGCGACGTTTCATTTAAGACTGTAGGCCAACATTGCTGATTCAATCCTACGCCGGCACTGATGGAATCGCCGATCACCCAGCACGGCTGGTTCATTCTGATAGCCGTAACCAAACTGATATTTTTTCTAAAATTTGCGAGCCGTTCGCAAACTTTTACCGTTAGTAATATAGATGGTTCCGTTTTCCGGGAGACTCAATTCAGGTGGAAAATGATACGGAACTTCCACAGCACAAAGAGAGAATGTCGTGAGCAAAATGGCCGTGGCTGAAAAAGTCTTCTTCCTTTTTGAAACAGAGTCCCGACGAAACATGACAAACCCGAATGAAATGGAGAGTCCCCAGATCAGATACAACCAACCTGGGAGGGGAGTCGATGAAAGTGCAACGAAAAAGATCCCCAGAAAAACAATCAACGATAACACGGTTTGAGCAATTCGTTTTCGAAACCTCATCATCATCAACTCACAGGCGAGAACCAGCACCAGGCCCACGAAGAAAACAGTTCCGTCTGCAAAACTTAAAGCGATCGGATTCATAAAGAATAATTCCGTAACAGTAGTTCTCGAATAATCCTGACTGGTTGCCCTCTGGTCAGTTTTTCTGCGCAGATTCTTACCTGAATAATCTTTATAATCGGAAACAGAAGGATAATCCGCAGAAATCCCAGTTTGGTTTTCTCTCCTGCTGATTTCTCATCGGTTCATATCTTTCCCTGTTCTAGTCTATCAATAATAGTCAATATGCTGAAAAAATCGTGTATCATTTCACCGTGAGAGAAAAGAATCGATGAAGTGGCAGACAAAGGCGTTTATACTGCGTCAGTTGAGCCAGATCCCGCTGGGGAAACGGCTGTATCTATTGATGCAGAAAATGGCAGGTTCTAATCGTCCGCAGCCGGGGCGTGATTTTGCGCGCATTGTCGAGCTGCTGGGAATGATTAAAGAGGCGGGACAGTCTTCGCAGGGGGGAATCTTTTTTGAGATCGGTTCGGGCTGGCATCCTTATGCGCCGCTTGGCTGTTACCTGGCCGGGGCAGAGAAAATAATTACGGTCGATGTAAATCCATGGATGTCTCTTAAATCTGCCCGGGAATGTATCACTGCTTCAGAAGATCATCTTGCACAATTTGCAGAGGCAGCAGGACTTGATGAATCAACTGTTTCCGGGCGTTACCGGGATATCGATCTTGCGGCATTAAAGCTCGATAAACTGTTAGCCTCCATGCGAACGGAGTATCAATCCCCCGGCGATGCAAGCAGGACAGGACTGGATTCGCAGAGTGTCGATTTCATCATCAGTTCGAATGTTCTGGAACATATCCCTGCACCGGTTTTGAAAGCTATTACAGAAGAAGCTTTTCGAATTCTGAAACCGGGTGGACTATACGTGCATCGTTTTAACCCGGGCGATCATTATGCCAATGATGACAACTCTGTCAGCACTGCAAATTTTCTACAATACTCATCAACGGCGTGGAAGAAATACGGCGAAGGTCTGGCCTATCACAATCGCCTGCGATGTTCGGAATTTTCAAAAATATTTCGTGAAGCAGGCTTTGTTTCCCTGCTTGAAAAAAAACGTGTCGACCCGCAAGCACGTCAGGTGCTGGAAAATAAGTCCATCACATTAAATGATGAGTTCGAGAAATTCTCGCTCGAAGACCTGGCTGCCGACTACATGTGGTATACAGGCATGAAACCGACGGCAATAAGTGTGGATTCTCAAAGCAATGCGATGGGAGATGTTGCATTCAGTCAGAAATCGTAGAGGTTGCATGGCAGTCCATTGAACATGCTCAGGTGAGACAAATTCGGTTCGTACATCGGCCCGGCGGGAATTTTGGAAATGGCTTCGGATGATGATCGTTGAAATATTATGCTGGACTTCTATCGGGTTGATCGCCTACAGCTATTTGATCTATCCGTTGCTGCTGGCATTATTGGCGAATTTCGCTCCTGTGAAATCATCCGCAAATATCGAGGAAATATCTCCCGAGCAATGGCCGATGGTTTCTCTGGTGATTGCAGCATATCGGGAAGAATCTGTAATTGTCGAACGCCTCAGAAATGCGTTACAGCTTGATTATCCGAGTGACAAACTTGAAATTATTATTGGCGTTGATGGCAATGAAGATGCTACCGGTGAACTGGTCAGGTCGTTTCAGGATTCGCGAATTCAACTGATGCAGTTTCCTGAGCGTCGTGGTAAGGCTTCTGTTTTGAATGATTGCATTGCAGCTGCCCGCGGGGAAATCATCCTGTTTTCTGATGCCAATACTTTTTGGGATGTCGATGCAGCGAAATTGCTTGTACGACATTTTGAAGATGAACAGGTCGGAGGTGTTTGCGGGCGACTGCTTCTTACCGATTCCGACACCGGTGAGAATGTAGATGGGATATACTGGCGATACGAAAATCGCCTGAAAGAATGGGAAGGGAAACTGGGGGCGATCCTGGGTGCAAACGGTGCCATTTATTCCATCCGCAAAAAACTTTATCAGCCTATCCCCTCACAGACAATTGTCGATGATTTTGTCATTGGGATGCGGATACATCAATCCGGGTTTCGACTGCTTTACGAAAAGCAAGCGATTGCCAGAGAAGAAACCGCGCCGACTATCAGCGATGAGTTACAACGCCGCATCAGAATTGGAGCAGGTGCGTTTCAAAGTTTAACATGGCTTTGGAAATTGCTGCTTCCCCGATATTCGCTTGTCAGTTGGGCTTTCTGGTCGCACAAGGTTTTGCGATGGTTTTGCCCAGTGTTTATGGTAATCGCGATAGTGAGTAACTATCTGTTGGCTGCAACGCCGTTGTATCAACTGCTGCTTGCTTTACAGGGCATGTTTTA
The DNA here is from genome assembly GCA_015487825.1 of Planctomycetaceae bacterium. Classification (GTDB taxonomy): domain Bacteria; phylum Planctomycetota; class Planctomycetia; order Planctomycetales; family Planctomycetaceae; genus Rubinisphaera. The sequence continues at coordinate 405 of WFOZ01000122.1, read as the reverse complement.
CGCCATCGCGGCTTTGGGAAGCGTCTCTTTACTGCCGGGAAAAATCGGGAAAATCGCACAAGCTGCCTGGATGTTCGTCAATATGAATATTGGTCTGGCGCTCGGTTTTAATCGCTGGTTATTCAAAACACAAAAGGGAACCTGGAAAAGAACCGAACGCTCTGAAGCAAACAGCTGATACTAAACCTGGTTAATAACTGCGAGTCCTGGCGAGCTATGCGGTTCTTCCTGTTTGCAGTGCAACTCAGATGCGATGCGTCCGAGCTATCCCTGTCATGAAATGCGACTGTAATTATTCGAGTGATCCCTAACCCGGCGTAGCCGGAACCAAACAGGGGGTGTTTTGTGAGTGGAATTTTATGTTACATTTTGATTGAATAGCAAGTCTGCTGGTAGGCGAATATG
>WFOZ01000121.1 GCA_015487825.1 Planctomycetaceae bacterium | reverse complement strand
TTCCGCGATGGTTGACCAATTACTTGAAGATATTCCTAACGAGCAGCGGCAAACTTTTGTGCTACATCATTATGTCGGACTCGCACTGGCGGAAGTAGCGGAAATTCTTGATTCAAATGTCGCGACAACAAAAAGCCGCCTGCGCCTCGCCCGTGAAAAGCTACAGGACAAACTCCGGCCTCTAGGAGTTAGTGGCAAATACGAAGAGTAAATACGAACCGCTCTGCCTCTACTGGGCCCCATCAAATAACCCATTGATCTGAATTATATTAGATGTTTCTTCATCATTGTTGCGGTGCGTCAGTATACCAATCCCGACTTGACCAACACTTAACCGGAAACTTCGGGCCCTACTTCGAACAGTTTGTTGCCGCACCGTTTGCAGAATAGAGCATCGGTATCGTGTTCCGACAAGTTGCACCCAGGGCATGGATGGGGTTTCGTATTCGGCTCTTTACTGGCATTGATGATTTCAACCGAAAACATCCCCGTTGGCACAATGATGATTCCATAACCAAGCAGCATGATGATTGCCGCCAGGGTCTGTCCCAATGCTGTTTGAGGGGCGATGTCTCCATAGCCGACCGTTGTGATGGTCACAATGGTCCAATAGACCGATTTGGGAATACTGGTAAACCCGGATTCTGCACCTTCAATCAGATACATGGTTGAGCCCATGATGAGGACTATCGTCATTACAACCACCATGAATACGGTGATTTTACCGATGGTTGCCTTCAGTGCGATCCATAACAGCTCCGCTTCCCGCATGCAGTGCACTACTTTTAGGATACGAAAAATTCGGATCAAGCGCAGGCCGCGAATAACAACCAGTGAATGTGAACCGGCAACGAATACCGCCAGATAAGTCGGGAGTATCGAAAGCAAATCGATAATGCCATAAAAACTGAATGCATAACGTGTGCGATGCTGTACGCAGAGGAGCCGCAGGACATACTCGGCTGTAAACAGAAGCGTTAAGGTCCATTCAACAATCTGAATTTCAGCTCTCCACCGATCTCCAATTTTATCAACGCTTTCAAGCATTACTGCCGCAATTGAAATGAGAATCGCAATAAGCAGCACAACATCAAACGCGCGTCCGGCTGGTGTTTCGACTCCAAAAATAATTTCATTCAGTTTGAGCTGCCAGGGGGACAGGTTTTCTCCGCCAAGAAAACGGTCGTGAAGAACATTACTCTGCTGTTTTTGCTGCTTGGGCATTGGTTCCGGCATCTGTTGATGAATTTGCTGGGCCGCTATGTGGATCTGAACAGAGATGATAGTTTACAAAAGTTGGCCCGCGTTATGGGGCTTTCTGTTTGTTATCAAGAAACTGTAACGTGAACAATTTCTGAGGTTTGATCGAATCTGCTTTGAGTAGTTTAATCTGTTCGAGCTGTTCGACAAGTTGAAGCCAACGTTTCGAAGACATTTCTCCTGTGAATTCATTCTGTTCATTCAGGCAAAGGTTTTTCAGTGCATCAAGCCCTTCATCAAGAACCTCAACAGGCATTTCCGGGTTGATCGAATGAATATGCGAATGAATCCGGGCAGAATCTTTCAACAGATAATCACTCCAGCCTTTAACCGATGCCCGGACAAATCTTTGCACCAACTCCGGCTGTTTATTGATGAGATCCTCGTGAGCGATCAATACGCTGGAATACGGATTGAAGCCGAGTTCGGAAACCATTAACGCCTTGGGCCTGGCTCCTTCCCGACGGGCCACGATTGGCTCGCTGAACACATACCCCTGCTGGGCAAAGTTGTTGTCGCGCAGAAAGTGTGCAATTGAGCCGGTGTAACGAACGATTTGAACTTTTTTCAGTTCCAGCTTCTCACGCAAAAAATGTGAAAAGGCCGGAGCATCGCTCATCGCCAGTGTTAAATTCTGCAACTGATCAAGCGACTCAATCCCGCTTTCTTCATGAACCATAATACAGCGGGGAGAATGTTGAAGTGGAGCCATCAATGCCACGATACGGGCATCCTGTGCGCGTCCCAGTACAATGCGATCTGCATTAGAAATACCGAAAGTTACCCGCTTTGCACCAACTCGTTGGATCACAGGACTATCTGGTCCTCCCGGGAGAATTTCAACCACCAGACCTTCTTTTTCGTATTCTCCATTAAGCATTGCCGCATAGAACCCGCCATGTTCCGCTTCAGGAAGCCAGTTCAATGCAAGCGTGATGTTCTGCTGCTGAATTGTTTTATCATCGCTGTTCAATTTCGATGACGTCCCGGCTGGTTTTTGAGAACAGGAAGCCAGAAACAGCAAACTCGCTGAAAGCAGTGTTAAAACGAATCGATGTATCATCAACCGGCTCCTTGAAAAAAGCATCGAAGATAATCGTGGCAGAGGAAAGTTCACTTATCAATTGTCAGCTCGACCAGATCTTCAGGGGCGGGGAGATGCTCTGCTTGCTTTTTCTGCCCGGCAATCTCCAGACTTATCAAACCGGGATTCTGTTTTGGTGTTGTTTCAGAAGCTCCCAGAAGTACCAGTGATACTGTTTTGATAAACCCTTTCCAACTGCTAAATGTCTGTTCGACTGCTGTGGCTTCGTATCCGGAATGAACCATGCAGTTTGCGCATTTAGAGTTACCGCTTTCGCTGCCGTATTTCGACCACTCGGTTTGCTTCATCAGTTCATTAAAAGTTTCGGCGTACCCCTCTTCGAGCAGGTAACAAGGTTTTTGCCAGCCAAACAGATTGTAAGTCGGGTTTCCCCACGGGGTACACTGCAAGTCCCAGCGACCTTTGAGGAACTCCAGGAAAAGCGGGCTTTGATTAAACGCCCAGGCTCGTTTTGTGATCGAAAAGATTCGTTGAAATAGTGCTACCGTTTCCTGTCGCGGCAAAAAGTGATCCTGTTCAGGAGCCTTTTCATATTCGTAACCGGGGGAAAGCATCATTCCTTCGACACCGATTTCGGTCAGTTCGTCAAACAGTTCCCGAACTTTTTGCGGGTCGGCATTGCGAAAAAATGTACTGTTTGTTGTTACGCGAAAACCTTTGGCAATCGCCAGCCGAATTGCAGATATCGCTTTCTCGTAAACACCTTCCCGACAAACAGCGTGATC
>WFOZ01000120.1 GCA_015487825.1 Planctomycetaceae bacterium | reverse complement strand
TCAGGGCGAAAAGGTGTTCCCTGATAATAAGCCGGCAGATACCCGTTGCCCCAGTTGGCGGCTCCCCCCTGCGGGTACGATAACCCGGGCAGCACGACGAAGCCGGGCAGGTTTTCATTTTCAGAACCGAGACCGTAGGTGACCCAGGAACCGACCGCAGGGTCGCCGCCAAAACGACTGCCGGTGTTGATGTCGTACATCGCAGTCGGATGATTTACCGAAACAGCCTGCAATCCGCGATAAAAACAAATTTCATCTGCTACCCCGGCCAGGTGCGACCAGTTTTCAGTCATATCAGCACCGCACTGACCTGCTTTTCTGAATTTGAAAGGGCTTTTTACGTAATAGCGTTTGCCGCTGCTCATCGCAGATTGTTCTTCTCCCGAACGAACAAATTCCTTCAAATGTGCCTTGGTCAATTCCGGTTTCGGGTCAAACGTATCGATATGGCTCGGGCCACCTTCCATCATCAGGAAGATACACGACTTCGCCCGTGGCGGGTGATGCCCCTGCTTTGCGGCAAGTGGATTTGAGGCGGTTTTCGTTTCCGCCTGAACCGATTTTGCCAGCAGCGATGTCATTGCCACCGACCCCAGTGAAGCACCCAGGCCGTACAGCATTTCCCTGCGATTATTCATCATGACGTTTTCCTGTTAACCCAGTTTCGTAGCAAAGTACGTACAATAATTTCAAAGGTGCCTCGCGACACATCCTGCAAGCTATGGAACATAAATAAATTCGTTGGAATTCAAAAGGACCAGACAAACTTCAGCTAATCCACGAGTGGTTGCATCGACATCGCCCGGTTGCAAATCCGGAATGAAATCTTTGTAGATATCCAGAATTTCCGATGACTCAAATTCTTCGCCGGTATTTTCATCCACCTTGCGGCGGGTCACCTCGGCTGGATATTCCTTTTTACGGAAAGATATTTTTTCGTGCCGGGTTATCATCGCCTGCCAATGAGCCAGACAGGCTGTCAGCTCCTCAGCTTCCGCAGGACGACCGTAACAAAGTTGAAAGGCGTGCTGAATGATTTCCGGCTTTGATTTTGCTTCATCCCGCAAACGTTTGGCCAAACGGATCGCACGAGCATAAGTCTGTTCGCTGTTGAATAGTGTAAACACCTGAGGCGAAACCGTAGAGGATTCTCGTTGCTCACACGATTTTTCCGGACCGGGCTGATTGAAGACTTCCAGAAACGGATCGCGTTGTCCACGAATTTTCAAAGCATAAATGGTTCGACGATGTCGTTGCTGTGGAAGAGGTGAAGGCTGATAAGCTGGGGCATAAGTTCCCATAATCTGACGCGGTTGTAGCGCCGCTTCCAGGTTCATTTCGGGACGAATCGGAATGCCACCAAGCATCGGATTCAATTCACCTGTGACTAACAGCATCGAATCCCGTAACTCCTCCGCTGTTAATCGACGAGGTTTGAAAGTGGAATAATAAAGCCCGGTGGCGTCTTTTTCCTGTAGGCTTTTACGGTCAATCGGAGTGGTCGAACGACAATACGCATCGCTGCTCATCAAAAAGCGATGCATCTGCTTCAGGGACCAACCATTTTTCAAGAACTGCCTGGTCAGATAATCGAGCAGTTCCGGATGAGTCGGTTTCTTTCCGGTTGCTCCAAAGTTGTTCGGATTCCCGGCAATCCCCTGCCCGAAATGCCATTGCCAGAGACGATTGGTAATTGATCTGGTGCTTAAAACATTCCGGGGTGAAGCGATCCAGTTTGCCAGATCTCGTCTTCGATGTTGAATTTCTGAATGAATCAGAGTTTCATGTTTCGGATTTGTTACTGCATCGATGCAACTCATCGTTCCCGGCTTGACGGCAACCGAAGGAGAGAACGGATCACCGCCGATGAGAATCGCGGTCTGCTCCAAAGTTCCTGTTTCAAGCGGATTGGCGGGCATCTTCAGGCGTTTCGAAACATTCTTTAGCGTGGGAGACTTTCCGGAATAGACCGAAAATGCGAACGACTCATACCGCTCAAGCTCCCATTCGTATCGTGTAATATACTTGCTGCAAATTCGATCGACTCCCAAATCTTTGGGGGACAGCCCGATACGCCGAGGAGCAATTTTATCTTCCGGAATTCCCTGTTTCACTTTTTTATAACGTGGGGCGTATTCCAGATTTCGCTCTTTGTACCAGGCTCTGGCTGCCTGCTCTTCTTTATCCTGTATCTCTTTTTTTAGTTTGCGATATCTGGCAATACGCTGTGTCAGATATTTTTTTTCCTGCTCGAATCCCGAAAGATTTTCCTCTTCCAAAAAAGGAGCTTCCCGCCCTGCAAACTGAGTCGTGGCAAAGACTGCCTGAATGCGGTAATAATCGCGCGTAGGGATCGGATCGAATTTGTGATCGTGACATTTCGCACATTGCAGCGGGTGGGATAGAAAAACCTGACCGACACTGTCGGTGATGTCATCCAGAAATAACTGACGTGTTATTTTCGCCACCGACATACCGGTCTGCTCCCACGGTCCCATTCTCAAAAAACCGACGGCGACCAACATTTCCGGATCGTCCGGATCAATTTCATCGCCCGCAATCTGTTCACGAATAAACTGATCGAACCGCTTGTCATTATTCAACGAGCGAATTACATAATCGCGATATCGCCAGGCGTTGGGCCGTTCGTAATCGTTTGCAAATCCGGAAGAATCCGCATAGCGAACCACATCAAGCCAATATCTACCGTATTGTTCCCCGTAATGGGGTGAGGCCAGCAGGCGTTCGACAACAGCTGCGAACGCTATTCGATCCGATCGGCTGTCCTGCAAAAAATCTGCGATTTCCTCTGGGGTTGGAGGCAAACCGAGTAGATCGAAAGTCGCTCTGCGGATAAGCCTCTGGCGATTTGCACGTGGGGCAGGTTTCAAGCCGATTTCATCTAATTTCCGATTCACAAAAGCATCGATCGGATGTTTCGAGTCCGTTCTGTTCAGATATTTTTCAGGAACAGCCGGATCTTTAAGTGGTTGATAAGCCCAGATATCTTCCGGCTTGTATCGCCTGCTGTCCCAGTTTCCGGAAAGCCCTCCCGAAGTTGCAATGGTAATTCCCTGAGCATGTTCGGCTCGAATTTCTTCAACTCGAGCATCCTGCGGCCAGGGAGCCCCTGCGTTAATCCAGTCGCGAACGGCCCAAACCTGCTCTTGAGTCAGGCGATCATTCTCCTTGGGAGGCATTTGAAGATTTTCATCTTCCCAGGTGACTGAAAGATATAGCGAACTTTTTTCCGCCTTCCCGGGAGTGAGAACCGTCTCTCCGCTTTCACCCCCCAGAAGCATTTTCTCTCGAGAGTTCAGGACGAATTCCCCCTCCACAGTTTTGGGATCTTCGCCATGACACGCAAAGCACTTTTCTGCAAGAATCGATTTCACCTGAAGCGAAAAAAGTAGTTCTCCCTTACTGTATCCATCCTTCTCGGCAGCAGGCAAAACATTTATAAAACCAGACAAAAGCAAACAATTCGCCAATGTGATAAGTTTGCTTTTCAATCCGAAACAATATCTCATATCAGTTTCACCTGTAAATAAATTCAACCCTGCGGTAAATAAAATTCTGCTATGTACCATCAATCGAGAGGTTTTTCTGCGTAATCACTTGGGTTCACCCAGCCGGCGGGGATTTTTTCGCCCTTCATGTAGCGATTGTAGTAATCTTGCTCTTTCGTGTTGGCATAAGGGTAGTTCTCGAAAACATCGCCATGCCCCAGAACACGAGGATCTTTTTGCAGTTTAAGATTTGCGATCATCAATGATTTTAACTCCGAAACCTGTTTTTGATAATCAGAACTGTTAGCCAAATTGTTCATGCAGTACGGATCATTGATGACATCGTAAAGTTCTTCAGACGGGCGTTTGCCAAAACAGAGTTGCCAGAATTGACTCAAGCCTGCCTGCGTTCTTCCGTTAAGAATTTCCGTTTTCGTCGGACTGCCATCACAGTTCAGATAACCCGTCTCCGGATTCCCTCCCGGCCAACGGGATGTTTCGTAGTTGATCAGATAAAGCATTCCATTTTTGACAATCCCACGAATCGGATATCCCCAGTCATTCGGTCGCCCGATATCGTGTCGCTCTTTGCCGATGAGGACGAACTCTCGCTGCGGAATGACTCGTCCAGATTCTTTAGATTGAAATATTTCCACCAGCGAACGTCCGGTTGTTGGCTGCATCCCGGCTCGTTTTGCATCCAGTTGGGCGAGTTCAAGAAAAGTCGGAGCAAAATCGATGAAGCTGACATAATCATCAATCGTACGGCCCGGCTTGGCAATCCCTTTTTTCCACATGATCGCAAGCGGCAGATGATTCGACAACTCGTACTCCTGCCCTTTAATGCGCGGAAAAGGCATGCCATTATCGGAAGTAACAACAATCAGCGTGTTCTCGAGTTCTCCCCGCGATTCAAGAAGGTTGAGCATTTGAAGAAGATGCGAATCGAAATGCTCCACTTCAAAAGCGTAGTCGAGCATATCATTGCGAGTGATTTCGTTATCCGGCCAGAACGGAGGAACAACATCAATCTGATCAATGCTCTTGCCTCCCTTTTTCACACCGGAACCGTATTCATAACGACGATGCGGTTCCCCTCCGCCGTACCAGAAGCACCACGGAGTCCCGTCTGTTTTGGCATTCATGAAATCCTCAAAATTCCCGGCGTAATCGATACCTGAAATTCCGCTTGTCGGCGGTTTTTTACGTGCACGACCAAACGCCTTGCCGGTCATCGTTCGTCTTTTGCCCTGTTCATCAATCGCAATTCCTGGAGCCCAACCCTTGCCGGTTGTTCCGACGAAATAGCCATTTTGAGCAAGCCCATCCGCATAAGTGGCAAACTCTTTCGGGAAGAAACACCAGTGATTGCAAGCCTGTTTCAGTTGCCAGGAATTTCGACCCGTTAAAATACAGGCACGCGAAGGAGCACACTTTGCATTCGGCGTGTACGCTTTCGTAAAGAGGAGCCCCTGCTTCGCAACACGATCAAACCCCGGCGTTTTTACCCAGTTACATCCGTAAGCCCCCATGTGCGGATAGGAAGCGTCATCCGCAATGCAAAATAGAATATTCGGACGTGTTGAGGATGTTGCAGAATCCGATTTTGCTAAACAGACCGCCGGCAAAACGGCAAGCATCAACAGTAAAAAAAGCTGTAACGCGATAACTCTCATACGGTTCTCATTTATCATCATAAACTTTCAATCGGTATCACGAACATTGATTTCATTAAGAGTGCCACGGCTTTGTGAGCCGTGCGAACTGAAAAGAAAAAATAAATCCAACAGCAACGCATCTCGGCTCACAGAGCCGTGGCACGCGAGATCGTTATTTTTTAACGAACATTATTCGTTATCGAACAGACATTCATTCTACCGAGAAAGGCAGCACAGTGAAATCGTAACTCTGGTTCACATCGGGCCACATGGGAATGTCGCCTTTAATTCTCAGGCTCCATTTTATTTTATTACTGCTGGTATTGAATGAGTGCATCGTATTTTGAGGAATAGCTACCTCAAGTTTACCCTCAGGCATTTCCAGTGGTTGATCGGTGTCGAATAAATCTAAGCAGTAGAATTCTTCCGTGTCGGTGTGAGTACTGGTTCCCTGCTGATATTGTGCCCATTCGGTGCCCACAAGCTGAACCTGCAGCCTTCGTATTGACGATGTGCTTCCCTTAAATTGCCAGCTGATATCAAAAGTTTCCCCCAGAGTCGTTGTTGCATCACTGACGAACAACCGTGGCTTCGGATTGAACAGAGACAGAAACATATAAATGGCAGCAAGGATTGTACCGATTCCAACCAGCACAAACGGAATGAGAAATATAGTCAGAAACCAATCCGGTTTTCCCCGCATCCATCCACCGGCAACTTCGAATAGAAAGACAGAAACAATGCCATTCCAGAATAACGCAAAAAAAGTGATAAAAATAAGCCCGACTGCCGTATTGGAACCCGATTTTAATTCAACCGGCCCAGAAGATTCCGGCTTCAACTGCCACTCTCTCGTTTGCCATCCCTGCTCAGAAAACTCATCCGCAATTTTAATCGCCGTTTCTGTACGCCACTCCTCATTTTTGACACCAGCCAGCCTGCTCGTGATGAAACTTTGTGCCAGGTGACGGGCAAAGATAATTCCAAACAGGCCGATTATCACAAAGACCAACGGAATGAGCCCGAGAAGCAGCATCGGAGAAAAACTGCGATCAAGTACCGCTTCGCTGATATTTTCCGGGTTCACATAACAAACCGTTTTCGTTCCCGGACGAAGTTTGTTGACAGTTTTTAACAAACCTGAACGGGAACTACCGGCGACTTCGTAGTTGCGATATTTCTTGCTGCGAAAATTTTCTCCATGCGTTCTATAACTGTATTCCACTGCAATAAAAGGTTGGCCATCTTTTTCGATTACGTTACTGGAAATGATTTCACAAGGCGTCTCCACCCAACTGGTCGCTTCCAGATATTTCATAAACGGAAAAAGAAACAGCGGAAATATCG
>WFOZ01000119.1 GCA_015487825.1 Planctomycetaceae bacterium | reverse complement strand
TCTTTGCACCGCCACAATCTGGTGAAAGCAGTACAGCGACACTTGTTATCAGTGAAGCAGCCGATGCAGCTCATCTGTTGATTGTGCAAAATCAGTTGCCGGTTCTTTCGAGAACCGTTCGTCTTTCTTCTGATATGAGCACAGAACGACGAGAACAGTTTGTTGCCAGTGAAATTCAGCGAACTCTGCTTGCAGAAGATGTTAAAATTGGAAACCTTGTTCTTGTGGGCAGCGAAGTTGAAACAGCTCTGTTGGTCAGATCGCTGCAGGACCAGTATTCTTTCGATATTCAGCAGGTCAGTTCAGCCTCTCTGATTGAAGGAGATGTCAGCGGGGCGGCTTTTGGAATTTATACCCCTTTGGTAGCCGCACTTAAGGGTGAAGCGATTGGGGCAATCCCCGCCATCGATTTTGCGAATCCGAAAAAGCCACCCGTGCCGATCAATATGCGGAATCGAGTTCTCTCAATCGCAGCGGCTGTCATTCTGATTGTGGGGGGAGGCTGGTATTACGTCGATTCCCAGTTTGCCGAAATTGAAGGTGAAATTGCAAAACTGAAAGAACGCCGAAATGAATTGAATGTGTCGGTGAAAAAAACTCGCACAAAACGAAACCTTGCCAAGGTTTTGGCCCGCTGGGAGAGTTCGCGAATCGACTGGCTCGATGAATTGCGAGATCTGACCATCCGCATCCCCTCCAGTCCTGAACTGTCACTCCAGCAGTTTGCAGCCTCACCAACTCGAAAAGGAGCGGTTGTTTCTTTTCGTGGTACCAGTAAATCGCCCGAAGCGATTCGCCAGATGGAAGTTAGTCTGGGAGATCAATATCATCAATTGAAGACCCCGGGCATTCGTGAACGAAAGCAGGGCAAAAAAAGTATCTGGACCTTCCAGACAACAATGAACATCCGCAGCAGGCCTCGCGAAGCTTACATCAGCCACCTCTCCGAAGAAGAACTGGCCCAAAGAGCAGCCGGCAGAAAAAAGAAATCTACAAAAGGGAAGGCAACGAAAAGTAAAACAACTTCCGCCAAATCAAAGACGAAAAAGAAAACAGCGGAGGTGAAGTCGTGAAACTGACCAGGCAACAAATTCTGTTGGGATTTCTGGCATTGATGGGAATTTTCCAGGTGGGAGATTACGTTCTCAACACAATGATTCAGGGGCCGCTCGAAAGACTTCGCAACGAACAGGAATCGTTGCAGGAAGATATTCATAAGCGAGAGAAATTACTTGCCGATGCACGCGTGGCAGGCAAGAAGATCGAACTCTGGAAGAAGAAATCGTTGCCCGCGGATATCGAAACGGCTCGCTCGCTTTATCGCAACTGGCTGCTTGATGTGATCCGCAAAGCGAAACTGCAAAACGCAACAGTCGGTTCCGGTTCCCCGGCGACTCGTTACGGTCTTTATCGGGCGATGCCTTTCGATCTCAAAGCACGGGGGACATTGCTGCAACTGACAAACGCCCTGTTTCGATTTTACAATTCGGATCAGTTGCATGAAATTAAATCGCTACGGTTAACACCAATCGGAAATACCGGTCAGTTCGATATCTCAATGGGGATTGAAGCACTTATTATTCCTGGTGCAGGTAAAAAAACACTTGGCACGGGAAAAGCAAAACTGCTTGTCTCAGCCGATTCCCGCGATTACGCCATCATCGCCCGGGATAATATCTTCGGTATTGGTGTCAGTCATCAGGACCCGATGAAAATGACAATCCTCAGTGCAGTCACAAGCCGCAACGGCAAACCGCTGGCCTGGATTACGGAGTTAATTTCGGGGCGGGTCATTAAGGTAAGGCCGGAGGCAACATTCGAAACGGTCGCTCTTTCAGGCCGTATTGTTCGCATTGAAGACGAGAGCGTCATCATCGAAACAAGTGGCCAACTGATGAAGCTTACCATCGGTCAAAGCTTCGCATCTGGTGTCGTCACATCACCAGATGCAACTTCAGCAAAAAAGTAGGATAGCCCCTTTATCCTTCCTGCTCTGGAAAATGATAATATTGCAGTGCCCAGGTGAGCGAGAAAAGACTTCCGGTTTGTTTATTGATGAAAAAGCCCGGTTCTTTTTGGCGATTGAATACCAAAAAGAGCGGGCTTTTGTTTAATCGCATAGAGAACGGTTAGAAATTAAAACTCGCGTTTTGTTTTCAAACCGGGCATTGGGACCGGATAGAGACCGTTGGCGTCTTTCTGCAGTGGTGCAGGGCCATCGGGTGTCAGTTTATCAACATCGGGTGCGAATTCGTGTTCCAGTTTGAGGAACTGATCCAGTGTCACAGTCCGTCCGGTGTGGGCAGCCATGCGTCCCATTGAAGTTACCGCAGAAGCCATCACGCCGCGTTCGAGTTCGCTGTACGGTTTGTCGTTGCGAATCGCGTCCATCAGATGCTCCCATTCCAGCTGGTATGGGCTGATTTCTTTGTGAGGGTAGGCCCAGACAAGGTCTTCTTTAACAAAATTCTGCCCTTTGTAAATTCGGCTTTTGGCAGGATGATGAGCGGAAGTGGAAATAACAGCCGAGCCTTTCGTTCCCTGTGCATAACTGGCAAATTCCTTATCGCAGCCACTCATTGTGCGACCGCCCAGGAAGAGTTTAGTGCCATCAGCAAAAGTATATTCCACAGAATAGTGGTCGAAGTTCTGATCAACATAATCTCCACGATAATGGCGCCCACCAGCTGCCTTGGCTTTGATCGGCCAGGCGTTTTTCATCCAGCAGCTTTCATCGATATTATGGATAAGGAAGTCGCTGAATGCTCCTCCGCTTGCCCAGAGGAAAGCATGGAAATTCTTGATCTGATAAAGAACTTCGGGTAGCTTGCCATCGTTGGGGAGTGCATTGGCAGAACCTGTCGGTCCAGCCTGGCGGTAGGCTCGCATCAGAAGAATTTCGCCGATTTCGCCCGCTTGAATTCGTTCATATAATTCGCCCCGTGCTGAACAGTGTCTGCACATCAGGCCGACTGCAACTTTCAAATTTTTCTTTTGAGCTTCTTTGCCAAGGGCAAGCATCCTGCGACTGGAAGGGGCATCCGCTGTGAGCGGTTTTTCCATGAAAACATTCAAACCCTTTTCGATCGCGTAGGTAAAGTGTACCCAGCGAAACGCAAGTGGCGTGGTAAGGATGACCACATCGCCCGGTTTCAGGCAATCCATTGCGCTTTTGTAGGCTTCGAAACCGATGTATCTGCGATCTGGTGGAACATCAACTTTATCGCCGAATTTTGAACTGAGAGAATTGTAACTAACGCTTTGGCGATTATCGAAAACATCAGCCATGGCAACGAGTTTGACGGGCCCCTGCTCGGTAGAAAGAGCGTTGGCAGTAGCCCCGGTACCACGGCCTCCACATCCGATCAAGGCGATTTGAATGGTGTCATCACCAGCAGCGTAGGCGCGCGTTGCAATACTGCTGGTTGCAATTGCTGCAGAAGCTACTGCTGATGTTTTTAATACATCTCGTCGGGAAAGAGACGACTTGGCGGGCTGTGTCATGGCAGGAATTCCTTTGTGATTAATTTTGTAATGTCGAAAACAGACAATTATTGAACGGGAAGGGAGAGAGGCGACCTGAAACGCCACTCTCTCATAAACAGAGTCTTATTCCAATGTACCGAATGAATCAATTCCTGCCAAGTAAGCAGGATGCTTCTGATGCATCACTTGCCAAACTGTTCAACTAATTTAACAATGTACTTCCGAAGCGATGGTAGAGGTTCCCAATAATAAAGTTACAAATTAACACTGATTAACACTGAATATATTTTCTGAAGAAAGACTTCTCATGGAATTCCACGATTTGACACGAAAATTGCAACGAGAAAATGATACCAAAATTGTGATGCTTGTTTCAGATGGCATTGGAGGCCTGCCGCTGGAACCGGGGGGGGAAACCGAACTTGAAACTGCAAACACACCCAACCTCGATGCTTTGGCAACTCGTGGTACACTTGGTTTGAGTACACCTGTGTTACCTGGAATCACTCCCGGCAGCGGTCCGGGACACCTCGGTCTGTTTGGCTACGATCCCCTGCAATACAATATCGGTCGAGGAGTTCTGGAAGCCTTGGGCGTTGATTTTGAATTGGGGGCGAACGACGTTGCCATTCGAGGAAACTTTTGCAGTCTCGATGAGCAGGGAAATATTTCAGATCGTCGTGCGGGAAGAATCGCCTCTGAAATTGGTATGAAACTTTGTGACAAGCTGGCAACGATCAAAATTCCTGGTGTTGAAGTATTCGTCCGCCATGTTAAAGAGTACCGTCTGGTAATCGTCTTTCGAGCTGAAGGGCTTGGTGGCAATCTGCATGATACAGACCCTCAGCGAACCGGTGTTCCTCCCTTGTCGCCGGCTGCCCTGGACGAGCAGTCTGAAGCAACCGTAAAAGTTGCTGAAAACTTTCTTGCTCAGGCCCGGGAACTACTCAAAGATGATTTCCCCGCTAATTTCCTGACATTGAGAGGAGTTGCCAAGTTACCACATATTCCGTCCTATAAGGAGGTTTACGGGTTAAAAGCAGGAGCTGTTGCGGTCTATCCGATGTATCGAGGGCTTGCCAGGCTGGTTAATATGGATGTGTTGGACGCTGGTCAGACACTGGATGCTCAATGCAGTTGCCTCGAAGCTAACTGGAACGATTACGACTTCTTTTTTGTTCACTTCAAATACACAGATTCTACGGGAGAAGATGGAAATTTTGAGGCAAAAGTAAAGCGGATCGAAGAACTGGATGCGGCAATTCCTCGCATCATGAATCTGAACCCGGACGTCATAATCGTGACCGGAGATCACAGCACGCCTTGCAAAATGAAATCACACTCCTGGCATCCTGTCCCGACATTAATAGCTTCAAACGTATGCAGGACCGATGCATGTACTGGTTTTGGAGAAGCCGATTGCCTTCAGGGTGGTTTAGGGCAGTTCCCCGCAAAATACCTGATGTCTCTGGCGATGGCTCACGCAGGCCGATATGAAAAATATGGTGCGTAATTGCTCTTTTGTTGGTAACTTTTCAACGGAGGGTGGCTGGATACCTGATTGTATCTGTGAGCAAATTGTCACCAACCGTATTGTCAATTGCTCACACTACTTCCGACAATTTGTCCCCAGCCACTCATCACTGATTAGTTACTTTTGTTGAAATGGCTATTCAGGGAAAATTGCGGGTTGTTGCATAGAAGCGATATTGTCGCAGGCAATGATATGAATTGTAATATACGATGGTTTTTTGAAGCCGTTGTGCAGAGATGTAGATGAGTGTTGATGCGACTTAAACCGTTTGTAATGAATGGGTTACATGGATTGAGCCGCCGGATTGGTCAATGGGCTAACGGTCTTGGAAGTTCCTGTAACCGGCAGAATTTGATTGAAATAAGCCCCGGGAATCGACAGAAAAAAGGCCTTGCCGAGAGTTGGCTTACTGCGTACACTCAATATAGTGAAAGCGTTGGGCTTTTGCCGGGCGCCACGAGGGCGTGCCGTGTGAGGGAGACCGGGTTTCGTACTCACACGGAATTAGATGGAGTAGCGGACATAACTCCTTTTGCAAACATGAGTTGCAACAATGCCACTAACTGAAAATGACAAGGGGCTTATTGATCGTTGTCTGACAGGACAACCGAATGCGTGGAAGGTGTTTGTTGATCGATTTGCGGGGCTGTTTGTGAACGTTGTCAGGCAGACAGCAGAGCGTAGAAGTTATCATCTTAATGGTGCTGACCTGGACGAGATTGTCGGTGAGATAATGTCCTCGGTCGTTGCTGATAGCTTCAGAGTTCTGCGGCATTTTCGTGGACGCAGTTCGTTATCGACCTATCTCGCGGTTATCGCACGTCGGGTAGCAGTTCGGGAGATGATTGAGCGAAAAAGGCAGGCTGCTGCGGAGACTGCCGATGATGTTAGAATTGTTAACAATCATTTCGATATCGAAGATCGTGACCAGGTTGAGTTTCTGATTCGATCCTTGTCGGAAAGAGAAGCCAGTATTGTCCGGGCTTTTCATATTGAAGGGAAGTCATATCGGGAAATCAGCGACCAGATGGGAATTCCCGAAGGCTCAATCGGCCCGGTTCTTACGAGAGCCAAAGAGGTCATGCGGCGAGTTGCCAGCCCTCACTAAGGCCTGTTTATTTCAGTATTGTTGGCTGAGTCGGGTGTTTTTTTCGAATCAGTTTCCAAAATGCTGGAAAAATCAGGGTATTCGAGGATTGAACGTGGCGACTTAACTCGTTATTCTCTTACGCTTTGCTGATCCCGGATTATCCAGGAGGGTGGGGTGCATTTCTTGCGCGACTGAAGTTGCGTGTTTAATATTGTAGAAATTTAAGTGGCGATCAATGGCAGTAGAACTTGTACAGCGAACAACAGTCGCAAAAAACGAAACTCATGAACCTGAGTGGTATCATATTGATGGCGAAGGGCAGATTGTAGGACGGTTTGCCTCCGCGATCGCGATGGTCCTGATGGGAAAGCATAAACCGGGATATACCCCCCATGTGAATACAGGGGATTTTGTGGTTGTGACCAATGTCGAAAAAGTACGCTTTTCCGGCCCGGAAATGGCTCACGATTCACATCCCCAGTTTACCAAAAAGTTTGCAGATAAAACCTACGAGCGATACAGTGGCTATCCGAGTGGGCGAAAAATTACAACCGGTCTGGTAATGCTTGAAAAACATCCTGAAAAAGTACTGGAAGAAGCAGTTCGCAGGATGTTGCCTAAAAATAAACTCGCCAGAACGATGCTCAAGCGTCTTAAGCTTTGTGTCGGTGCGAATCACGAACATCAGGCTCAGAACCCTCAGCCAATGCCCGAACATCTGCTGGAACGGTGTAAATCCTAAAACCCCTTAGTTTATATTACAGATTTTCTGAATCAATTCTCGGATGGACTTAATGAATACGGAACTTCCCCAAGACGATCAAAACGAAGAACAAGCCGCTGCGGAGCAGACACCCGCAGAGGAATCATCACCGGCAGTAGAAGAAACTGTTGTTGAATCTATTGAAATTGTTGAGACTGTAGAAGTTGAAGCCGTCGAAGCTGAAATCGTTGAAGAAACGCCTGCGACTGAAACAGAATCCGTGGAAACAACTCCTCAATTGACATTAGGAGACAGTGCCGAGGATGCGGGGGCCGACTCCGAAGAGGAAGCTGAAGAAAAACCTTACGTTGAACCGAAAATTCGCGGACGTATTGATAAGTTTGGCACCGCGATGGGAACCGGACGCCGTAAGACTTCGGTTGCTCGTGTTCGTATCAAAGATGGAACCGGTCAGTTTGTGGTTAACGGTCGTCCTCTTGAAGATTACTTCTGCCTGGAACGCGATCAGAAAATGATTAAGGCTCCGTTGAAAGCACTTGAAGAACTGGGCAATGTGGATGTCTGGGTTCGAGTAAACGGCGGAGGAATTACCGGTCAGACTGGTGCCGTTGTGCTGGGAATTGCCAGAGCGATGCAGGTGAAGAACCCTGCCAATCATTCGACTCTGTCTGAGGGAGGCTATCTTACTCGCGATGGTCGTATGGTGGAACGTAAAAAATACGGTCTGGCTAAAGCTCGAAAAAGTTTCCAGTTCTCAAAACGGTAAGAACCGGTTTTCAGTCGGTTTTGTAACTATTCAGCAATGTTTGGTTATTGCAGAAAATAAGGTTGTTTGTAGGGTCCGCTATTGCGGACCACCGCAGAAATAGGAGGATCCACCTCCCATCGTGGTCCGCAATAGCGGACCCTACGCCAACGCTGAATCGTTACTCGGTTTTATTTATTATATTCTCCCCGGTCGTCATTTCGATTCGGGGATTTTTTTGTATCATTCTCGTGTTGAGTATTTTTCTTTCAGCGAGCATTGAGTTTCGTAAGCCGGGCTGAAAATTCCAGTCTTGTATGTTGCCTCTGGCTGTCACTTGAAGTCTATAAAATCGGGAGGATAAGGATGTACCAGCTGCTACTTCCCGATTTGCGTTTAATGCTTTCTGAGAATGATGAGCAGGGAATGAAGGAGTTCTGCGAAGCTCTTTTTCCGGCTGTTTCTGCTGAGATTCTTATTGAAGTCAGCCCCGAAGAAGCCTGGCGGGTACTTTCGAAGTGCAGTCTTGCCCGATTAGTGGAAATCTTCGAATATTTTACGCTGCCTTTTCAGATCGAACTGGTCGATTTGATGGATCGGGAATGTTTATCCCGACTGATTGAAGAAATGGCACCGGATGACCGTGTCGATTTACTTGAACGGTTAGATCCCAATCATGTTGAATCGATACTCCCGCTGGTGGCTCAGGCAGAGCGAACGGATATTCGAAAGCTGCTTTCTTACCCGGAAGATTCCGCTGGCTCGATCATGACGACCGAGTATGCATCACTTCCCAAAGATATTACAGTCAAGGAAGCATTCGAGCGGTTGCGGTTGCAGGCTCCGGACAGGGAAACAATCTATTACATCTATATTATAGATGAACACAGGCATTTGATTGGGTTCCTCACGATGCGAAAACTGATCCTGGCGCGTCCGGATCAGAAATTATCTGAAATCATGGCTCGCGATATTATTTCTGTGCGAGTTGATGAGGATCAGGAAAAAGTTGCCCGTGATATTGACAAGTATGGATTTTTAGCCATTCCGGTTGTTGATAATACAAACCGACTGGTTGGCATTGTTACTCACGATGACGCTACTGACATTCTTGAAGACGAAGCTGAGGAAGATCAGCAGCGACTGGCTGCAGTGGAGCCACTTGAAGATTCTTACCTTTCGACACCATTACTTACTTTGTCGAAGAAACGGGGGGTTTGGCTCTTCTTTCTTCTGGGGGCTTCTGTTTTAACTGCCTGGGTGTTGCAGTATTTTGAAGCCGGGGACACCAACAACTGGGTGATTATGTTTCTGCCTCTGGTACTGGCCAGTGGAGGAAATGCGGGATCACAATCTGCTGCCCTTGTCATTTCGGCCCTGGCCCGTGAGCATTTTTCTCTTAAAGGAGGCAGTGCTCTGAAAATAATTTATCGGGAACTCTTTCTCAGTACTTTACTCGGAGGAACAGTCGGTCTCGTTTCATTCGGGGCGGCCTGGTTGTTGACCGATGCGATCGAGCCTGCAATTGTTGTTTCCTCGACTGTTCTTCTGGTTGTTGTGATGGCTTCAGTCGCAGGAGCGGCGTTGCCGATTATTGTACATTCCTTCCATGTCGATCCCGCCTACATGTCAACACCGTTGATTGCAGCATTAGTTGATGTTGCCGGCGTCATTATCTATTTCAATGTCGCTTTTCTGGTATATGGCAGTTACCCTCCGTTTGCGATATAATTTGGCAACGAATTCGGATAATTGTTGGATGGGGTGCTGCTAGCTTGCCCGGTGGTGCAATTATCGCACGAATTTCCTACCTTAATAGAGGCTCCCATTCCCCAGAACCTGATTTTGCAGATACCTGTCTGTTTAAGAGACACGTAACTGCATCGCGATTTGTTGAGAAACATTGGACAAGAGAAAGCCTGGTTCCATGAATAATTACCTGCACCGATTACTGGTATTGTTTGTGATTGTGCTAACCGTTTTTAAGTTGGATTCTTCCTTGCAGGCCGGGGAATTGAAATCGGTGTTTCGAAAAGAGAATCTGGTTGCCTGGTGTATTGTCCCGTTTGATGATCGTGACCGTTCGCCGGAAGATCGGGCAGCAATGCTGGAGAAACTGGGAATTCGAAAATTTGCTTACGATTATCGCGCAAAGCATATTCCCAGTTTTGAACAGGAGATTCTGGCTTGCAAGAAACATGGTATTGAATTGACAGCCTGGTGGTTCCCGGGAGCGTTAAACGCTGAGGCAAAGCACCTTCTTTCTTTGTTTGAGAAACATAAAATAACTCCACAGTTATGGATTTCAGGCGGAGGAGCGATAACGAAAAACACTGAAGAACAGCAGGCTCGTATCGCAGCAGAAGTGGCACGGATTCGTCCGATTGCCCAGGCAGCTGCCCGAATTAATTGCCGGGTTGAGTTGTACAATCATGGCGGTTGGTTTGGAGAACCGAAAAATCAGATTGCAATTATTAAAGCTCTCGATATGCCCAATGTTGGAATTGTTTACAACCTGCATCATGCACATGGGCACCTGGAAGATTTTGATGAGCAGCTGAAAAAAATGCTTCCTTATTTAGACGTTCTTAATTTGAATGGAATGGTTTCAGGTGGAGATAAAGCGGGGAAGAAAATTCTTCCGCTGGGGGCTGGCAACCTCGATTTGAAATT
>WFOZ01000118.1 GCA_015487825.1 Planctomycetaceae bacterium | reverse complement strand
GATTTGCCTGGTGAAGAGAATGAATACTTCTATCGTCCGCGTGGGGTATCGGTGGTGATTGCTCCCTGGAATTTCCCGTTGGCAATCCTCACCGGGATGACGGTTGCTTCTATTGTGACCGGCAACACCGTGGTGATGAAGCCGGCAGAGCAATCTCCGGTAATCGCAGCGAAACTGATGGAAATTTTCCGTTCGATCGGCTTACCCGATGGCGTTGTCAACTACCTGCCCGGAATTGGGGAAGAGATCGGTCCTGATCTGGTAGCCAGCCCCGATGTTGATTTAATCGCCTTTACCGGTTCACGGGAAGTCGGGCTTGAAATCAATCAACGAGCCGCAGAAACAGGCTCTGCTCATCATGGAGTGAAGCGGGTTATTGCAGAGATGGGCGGTAAGAATGCAATCATCATCGATGAAGATGCTGATCTGGATGAAGCGGTACAGGGAGTCATCGAAAGTGCATTCAGTTTCTCCGGACAAAAATGTTCTGCGTGTTCCCGATTGATTGTTGTAGAGAAAATTTATGAACAGTTTTTGAATCGCCTGCAGCCTGCAGTGGAGAGTTTGCAAATCGGCCCGGCAGATCATCCCGGCACGCAACTTAGCGCAGTGATCGATTCCGAAAGCAGTAGCCGAATTGCTGAGTACATCGATATCGGTAAGGATGAAAACGAACTACTGTTTGCCGGTGAACTCGATTCAAAACAAAAAAAACAGCAAACATACATCGCACCGCATCTGTTTACAGATGTTGAAGCTGAGGATCAGATTGCACGGGAAGAAATTTTTGGACCGGTGCTTGCAGTCATCAAGGCAAAAGACTTTGCTGAGGCGATTAAATTTGCCAACAGTACCGATTATGCATTAACCGGTGGCGTTTACAGTCGCAGTCCTGTCAATTTGAAAAAGGCCCGCAAAGATTTCCTGGTGGGTAACCTCTACTTGAATCGCCCCTGCACCGGAGCCTTGGTCAACAGGCAACCGTTCGGCGGTTTTCGCATGTCCGGTATTGGAAGTAAATCCGGCGGTTCCGATTATCTGCATCAGTTTCTCATTCCGATTAATGTCACGGAAAATACCATGCGCAGAGGATTTGCTCCCGAAGAAGAGTAGAGGAGCCTTGTTAGAAGGGGCAGTTCTCAGTGAGAGTTATTCGGTGCAGCATCCAAAACGACCCGGGTGTTTAGCAGGCGATCATGAAAGCTCATTCCTTTGTCAAACAGGATGAAGCCCATTTCGATAAGCATTACCATTGAGACTCCCATCGTTATCAGTGCAGTAAAGACTTCCAGATTGAACAGGCCCGTCAGGTCTGTCGCTAAAATTCCCCAAGCCCAGAGGAATTGGAAAACAGTCCGTGGTGCCAAGACCGATTTCCCCGGGCGCAGGCCATTTCTATCGACAATACGAATTTGAAACAGCGATTTACCTGGGGTTGAACCACGCCAGCCCTGCAGCGTGCCAACGCCGAGCAGGAACAGGCCTGTCAAAGAAATTCGGATGATTTCAGTAATTGCAGCCGGGAAGATTAACGAGCCCACTGCCGTGAATAAGTTGGACAGAAGGATGATCACGGATAAAATCAGAAAGCTGTCGAAGGCCCACGCCAATCCTCTGAGCAGCGGTCTGGCTGTTGGTAAAGAAACCGGTTCGATTTTTTTCAGATCAGTAATCAATCCTGAAAAACTGTCGTACCGTTCTTCCGGATTTTTTGCGAGCAGTTTTTCGATAATCTGCCGCAGTTCCAAAGGCAAGTGACTCGGCCAGACTTCGGGGAATTCGATACTCGCTTCTCGATGGGCTTTAATCCGCTCCGTCAGTTTTTTTCCTTTGATTGAATAAGGCAGACGGCCGAAGGTCATTTCGAACAGGGTAATTCCCAACGAATACATATCGCCGCGGTGATCGAACTTTTTGCCGAGTGTTGCTTCGGGAGGGATGTAATTTGGCGTGCCGGAAATCGTATCGGAATCGCCTTTAAGCTGGGAAATTCTTTTGGCCATTCCGAAATCGGAAAGCTTGGCGTTATTCTCTTTATCGTTAACGATTAACACATTGGCTGGTTTGACATCGCCATGCACGATATCGAAGCGGGCGGCCTGATCGAGAGCCATCGCAATTTGCAGAGTGTAACGCACGGTTTCATCAAAGCGTAATGCACCTCCTTTGATGCGGTCAGCCAGCGTCGAATTGCCTACCAGTTCCATCGCCAGAAATGGCATCTCATTTTCAACACCGACATAATATATATGAGCAACATGCGGATGATTCAGGCATGCCTGGGAACGAGCTTCCCGGAAAAGCGATTGCAGGTCTGCTTCGGTACTGTTACGGACCGATTGGAGAATCACCTTCAGGGCCACATAACGCTGCAGCGATTCATCAAGTGCCCGATAAACTTTACCCATTCCTCCCCCACCGAGGCAGGAAAGAATTTTGAAATGCCCCAGCTTTGTCCCGATCAGCGGATCCTTTTCCGCTTCAGTTTTTGTCGAAATATTCTCTGAAAGATGTAGTGTGAATTTTCCGTCCGGTTCTTCTGTTTGAGGGGTGAAG
>WFOZ01000117.1 GCA_015487825.1 Planctomycetaceae bacterium | reverse complement strand
CTTGCGAGATCGTCTTTTTTCGGGAGAAGCAGTTTTCGGAGATTCCTTATGAACAGGAACTTCTTCAGTTTGCTGAGAACTTTCCTGATGGTCGATGTGATCATCAAAAACGGATGTCGGGTCAAGATCTGTCTGTTGTACTATTTTATCTGTCAGTGATGGAGAGATTTCGCATTCCACTTCGGGGAAATCAGCCAGCAAAGCGGAACCGGTCGCAGAGCCGCTTACCAGGTTGGAAGCTGCTCCACGTAAAGAGTCGTTTGAAAAACTGCGGAGGTTCAACGCTTCTGCAGAGGCGTTAATGCTTTTCAGAATTTCAGGATCGAGCAAAATCTGTTCGTCAAAATGCTCATCATCCAAAGAAGGGCAGGCTGCTGAATCATAGGAGACAAGCAGCAGGCGGCGTCTGCGGGAATACCGCGACAAACGATTATTTATTGCTCCATAGGAAGATCGCACTGCTTACTCCGGTTCGATGAAAAAAGATTCTGCCTCCATCACACCTAAAACATGCCATTTTGTGAAGAGAAATCAGCCTAAACTCAAAGTTTTTCCCACAACAGGCCCCTGAAGTTTACCGATCATGACAATTCTCTTGGCTGGTTGGTAGTAATTCACGAAAGAGGTGGACGTACTTCCATATTATTCAGGTGAAAACATCCTCAAGAGCTTTTCGCATAACGGTTGGATCCGGGTCTACGCCGGTCCAAAGCCGGAAGCCGATTACTCCCTGATTAACGAGCATGCCGAGTCCATCCAGAACGGTACAACCGATTTTGCGGGTTTGTTTGATGAGCTTTGTTTCGGGTGGGTTGGGGATTACATCAGCAACAATCATTTCGGGGCTGATTGTTGAACTATCGATGGCAATGCGAGCATCTACATCTGGATACAAGCCGATAGACGTCGCGTTGATGAGAACATCGGTCCCTTCCGGAATTTTGAAATCACCTTCCCAGCGAACTAATTGGGCATCGATGGGCGTTTTTTCGCGAACTTTTGTATTGAGCAGTTTGACAAGCGATTCGCCCCGTTCGGCAGAGCGATTGACAATCGTGATGTTCTCGACACCAGCCAGAGCAAGTTCGACGGACATCGCACGGGCGGCTCCCCCTGCACCGAGCATAACGATTTTTTTTCCGGCTGGTTCACAAACTTCACGCAGCGATTGGACAAAGCCTTTCCCGTCAGTGTTATCTCCGACCAGTTGATCTCCTTCGCGAACAATACAGTTGACTGCTCCCATCAGGCCGGCTGCTTCTGAAAGACGATCCAGCAATGGTATGACTGCGACCTTGTGCGGGATCGTTAAGTTGCCTCCTCGAAAATTCATCGCTCGCATTCCTGCGACTGCATCAGCCAGGTCTTCAGGGAGAACTTCGATTGTCAGGTAACGCCACGCCAAATTGTGATGTTTATAGGCCGCTTCGATCATCGCCTGTGTCGGATTTTCCGCTACCGGATGTCCAAAAACGCTGGTTAATTCCTGTTTGAAATTTAGTTCTTCCATAGTGTGTATTTCTCTTATTCATTACTCATTCGCAGCCTGAACCGTAGCTACTTAGCGGAGGGTGGCTGGGGACAGATTGTTATTATAATGGTGTGAATGTTCAGAAAACATTCGCACAATCTGCCCCCAGAACTGGATACTTGATTGAATCTGGGGGCAAATTGTTACCAACCGTCTCGTCATTTGCTCGCAACACTTCCGACAATTTGTCCCCAGCCACTCATCACTGAATAGTTGCCTTAAACCAATTAAAATGGCGAGCCGGAGGTTAACACTCCCGGGTCACCTGATGGGGCTTATTTCGCAGACTTTTCTTCTGCTTCATCGCCATGGTCTTCGATTGCGTGTTCAATCACTTCATGCAGATCGTGAATCTGTTCCCGTAATTCTGCGACTTCTTTACGAAGACCGTGCAGTTCGTGCATGATCGGTTCAAGTGAACCGTGTGGCGGATGCCCATGTTCGCTTTGACGTGCTTGTTGCAGATGTCGTTCAATCTCTTCGGCTTCGTGGTGGAGTCGTTCTGCCAGTTCCGGCTTTCCGGCGTGCATCAAGTTCTCAGCCGCTTCAAGCAGATGGTCTCGCTTCTGCTCAGCTTCTGCAAAACGATGCTCTCCTGTTTCGTGATGTTCCCTTCTCTCGGCATGTTCGTGCATCTGATGCAAATGCTTTTCAACTTTTTCTGCTTCGTGACGAACTTTTTCGGCATGTTCATGCTTTCCTGCCCGCTCAAGCTTTTCGGCCTCATGGATCAATTGATCCAGATGCTTTTCAAGCTGTTCCATTCGTCGATGATCCTCACGTTCTTGTGCCTGAATAAATCGTGCAAACGGATCATGCCGCTCTTGTGCCTGAATAAACGGCTCCGGCTGTACCGCCAGTCTCCAGAATCCCAATGAGCAGATAACCGCCAGGCAGCACAACATCAAAGTGAATCGTTTCATGAGATTTCTCCCGCTTGAAAAGTTGAAAGTGGTTCAATATCCCGTTTGGGAAGCAGCGTAGCAGAATTTTCGAAAGACTGCATCATTATTTGAGAAAACCGGGATATTGAACCCTCGCAAACTGTCAGTCTGGTCTGTCTCTGCTAAAATCGAACTAAAAAACATTCTAGGAGAGCTTTTCAAATGACGGATGAGAATTCAACAATTGACCAACTTCGCTGGGAAAAATTCCAGGTGCTTGATGATGGCTTTGTTTGTCTGGTCGATGTAATGGGGAACGATTCGAGTGTTGTTCAGGCGGCACGGGTCAGTTATGGCGAGGGGACGAAAAAAGTTTCTGATGACCGCACATTAATACGTTACCTGCTTAGAAACAGACATACGACACCGTTTGAAATGGCGGAGATTAAAATCCTGGTGCGTGTACCGATGGATTGCTGGCGTCAATGGATTCGACATCGTACCGCTAACGTGAACGAATACAGTACCCGCTATTCTGTCGCGATTGACTCGGCACAAACCACGCCGCCCGATCAGTGGAGAACGCAGTCGGAATCGAATCGGCAAGGTTCTGCTCGGCCTCTTTCCGAAGAGCAGGGGATAAAGTTATCTGAATCGGAACAGGCATTCCAGCTTTCCGCTCGTCAGTTGTACGATGAACGGCTCGAAGCGGGAGTGGCTCGCGAGTTGGCACGCAAAGATTTACCGCTTTGCACTTACACCGAAGCGTACTGGAAAATCGATTTGCATAACCTGCTCAATTTCCTTTCGTTAAGAATGGATTCGCATGCCCAGCTTGAAATTCGACAGTATGCAACCACAATCGGCGAAAAAATTGTCAAGCCGTTATTCCCGATCGTCTGGGAAGCTTTTGTTGATTACCGCAGGGAATCGATGTTTTTCACACGGCTCGATATCGGCGTGATGCAACGGCTTAATGAGCGTGCGGCAGAACAGAAGATATCGCCGCCGTTCAGCGAAGAAATTTTCATGGAAGTACAAGACGAAACCTGGAAGAGTCTGAAGCGTTGCAGAGAACGAGACGAATGCAAATCGAAACTGCAACGCATCGGGCTGGTTGCTTCAGAATGAAAAAAACTGGCACGGCTGGTTCATTCTGATAGCCGTAACCAAATTGATATTTTTCTGAAATTTGCGAGCCGTTCGCAAACTTTTATCGTTGGTAATACAAATTGTTTCATGCATTTGAATTTCACGTTATGAATTTTTACGGATTTCGATAAACGACAAACTTACCGCACAGAAAAGAGAACCCGTTATGCGAAATACGACGCTTCTTTTGGTAATTGCAGCCGTGTTTAGTCTTGGTGCGATTTGTCAATCTTTTGAGCCAGTTCTGCAAAAGAAACCGGCTGCGAAACCGCTTCTGGGCGAGCCTGTTACCGTCACTGCTTTCGGGGCAACGGGAGATGGGAAAACCGATGATACCGAAGCGATTCAAAATGCGATTAACAGCCAACGTGGTGGAATTCGCTTTCCGAAGGGGAAATATCGCATTTCAAAAACGATTGAAATCGATCTTGAAAAAGTTGGTTATACATCGCTGCACGGGGAAGGCGTCGCTCAAATTATCATGGCGGGAGCCGGTCCTGCATTTCGGTTTGTTGGAACACATGGCGGAACCGCTGCACCGCACACTGTGAAGGAAAATGTCTGGGCAAATCAACGCACGCCGCTGGTTGATGGAATCGAGATTGTGGGCGACCATGCCGAAGCGAGCGGTCTTGAAGCGATCGGCACGATGCAACTGACTATCACCCGGCTTGTCGTTCACGATGCGTTACATGGCGTCCGGCTGATCAAACGAAATCGTAATGTAATTCTTTCCGAGTGCCATCTGTATCACAACCGGGGAATCGGCCTGTTTCTGGATCATCTGAATCTGCATCAGATTAACGTGGCTAATTGTCACATCAGTTATAATGCGGGAGGTGGCATTGTTTCGCGACACAGCGAAATTCGTAACCTGCAAATCGGTACCTGTGATATCGAAGGAAACATGGGGGGGCCGGATTCAGCACCGGCTGCCAATATCGATCTCGATGCGAGAGAAACTTCACTGGGCGAAGTGGCAATTGTCGGCTGCACGATCCAGCATTCTCATAATGCACCGGATTCGGCCAATATTCGCATCAATTGTTTCTCGACAGTACGTTCTGTCACAGACGAACAAAGGCATGGGAACATTACGATTTCAGATAATGTCCTTTCCGATGTGCAGACCAATGTCGAGATAAAATATGCCCGCGCAGTTACCATTACCGGCAATACGATCTGGAAAGGTTATGCCCAGGATGTTCTTATCGAACAGTGCAAAAATGTCGTGATGGCAAGTAATGTTTTTGACCGCAACCCGCGCTACCATTATGGTGACGGTTCAATATCTCATCACGGTATCGTCTTCAATAATTGCTCGGGGTGTACGATTTCGGCCAATCATATTTATGGAGTGGGGGACATTCCCGCTGCGATGACGTTGCGAAAATGTGATCGCATGAATGTGACCAACTGCACCATTCTCGATTACGGGAAATGCGGATTGTTGTTAGAGGAAGTTACCAACTCGCGTGTTTCCGACTGCCTGATCGACGACAACCGAAAGGATGCCAGCGGCGTTGCGATGAAAATTGTGGGTGGAACGAATAATCAGATTGTTGATAACTTGTTGACGAAATGACAATACACGCATATCGATTCTGCTGGCACAAGAGCCCGGGCAGCTCGTTTCATCGTCTGGTGGTTATTGAAACCGTCGAGTCGTATTTCTGGATTCATCAGTGATTGATTCAAACTCCCGGCAATGTGTGAAGGTGGCTTACCTGTGGGATGGCGTTTCTTCGACGCTTCTTGAAGATGTCACGTTGATTTCGCAGCAGGGGATCATCACAGAGATTACCACCAGTCAGGTTGCAGAAGCTATCGATCTGGGGAATGCAGCGATCATCCCGCCGCTGGCGAATGTACATGCTCATCTGGAATTTTCCGATTTGAAACAGCCTCTTTCCCCCGCATTGCCATTTACCAACTGGATCGGAAAAACAATTGCCCGGCGGCGAGCCAATGATAATGTTCAACAGGCGATTGAACTGGGGATTAGTGAATCTGTTAAATCAGGCGTGGCTCTAATCGGGGAAATTGTGACGCATTCGCAGTTGGAATATGGCTTGCATAAAACCGGTCTTTCGCTGTTACTGTTTCGCGAACTGATTGGCTTAACCCCGCAAGCTGTGAAAGAACAGAAAGAAATAGTCGCTGCTTTTCTGAAGCGATATCGTGATCGGCACTCCCTGGGACTCAGTCCACATGCTCCCTACACCGTGCGGCCGGAACTGTTACAGCAATGCGTTCAATGGGCCTGTGAATACACGTTACCTGTGACGATGCACCTGGCTGAAACCCGAGCAGAACTGGAGTTGATGAAATCGGGAAGCGGCGAACTGGTCGAGATGCTCAGACGGCTCGATCTGTGGGACTCACAAATGATTGAAGAGGGAACCAAACCGCTCGACTATCTTCGCATTCTTTCGCAGGCTCCGCGGACACTTCTGGCACATGGTAATTACTTGAGTGAGCAGGAGATTCAATTCCTTGCAGGCGAACCCCAAATGTCGGTCGTTTACTGCCCGCGAACCCATGCGTTTTTCAAGCATGAAAATCACCGCTGGCGTGAAATGGTTGATTCGGGAATTAACGTCGCGATTGGCACCGATGGGCGTGGTTCAAATCCTGATCTCAATTTATGGAAGGAAGTACAATTTTTGGGAGAGAAGGCGAATTCCCGGGAAGCGGAGCAAATTCTTCGCATGGCAACGGTTAACGGTTGGCGAGCGTGCGGCGATCCTGTTAGTATCGAAGTGGGGCAGCGAGCCTGCTGGACGGTCGTTCGCACTCAGAATGATTCTTCCATACCGTTTACAGAGTGGCGAGATTTAATTGGACCACTAACTTATGTCGAAACCGTAAATCTGGCAGGCCCTTGAAAATCAGCCTGGTGGCAGCCAAAGTAGAGCGTTGCGACACTCTCTTCAAACCTCATCAACTTCAACAAAAAGGTAATATCGAATGCTCTTTTCCTGTAATTATATTGGAAGATTTTTTCTGCTCGCCGGTTTGGTCTGCCTGGTCGGTACCGTTACTTCTGTTTCAGTTTCGGCTGAGGAGCCGGCTGTCAAAAAGGAAAAACAAAACGATTGTGAAAAGTGGATTCCGCTATTCGATGGCAAGACGCTCAACGGATGGAAGAAGACCAACTTCGGCACCGAAGCAGATGTTATCGTTGAAGACCAAACAATGATTATTGAAATGGGGTCCCCGCTGAC
>WFOZ01000116.1 GCA_015487825.1 Planctomycetaceae bacterium | reverse complement strand
GGGGAAGGAGCAACAGGTTCAAAAAGCGAAAGAAGCGAAGGGAACCTGGTTTGTTCGCTTCAAAGATCGTGCGGGAAAAGAACAAGTCAAACGGATGCCGGTTGATCAAATTCATCGCGGCCTGGCAACCAGACTCCTGAATGAGTTGACACAATTGACCAAGAACAAGAATGCAAAATGGGTGGCAATTGGCTCCGTTCCGGAATTCAAACAGCAAGTCAGCGAATTGATCATGGAGAAGGAGTCCGGCAGTCGCAAGACAGAAATGAAATCGCTTTACGAAAAAATTGATAAACAGCATTCCCGACGAAAATGGTGGCGTCTGCTTGAAAATTATAAAAATGGAACCATTGGGCTCATTGGCCTGATTGCCTGGCTCGCAATTGTTGGGCTCGTTGGATACGGACTGTATCTTGTCTACCCCACTGTCCTGAAAATGGTAACTGGGTAATAATATTCGAGACTCTCAATAAAGCGATTGAATTTGTAAGGTGTGCCCTGGCGCACTTTGGGATAAGTATTTTGCCTCCAGTTAGTCGGTGCGTTGCAACGCACCTTGCGTTTGTGCCATGCATGTTATCGTTTTAATGGGAGGGGAATCTGCGGAACGGGATATCAGCCTCCAAAGCGGCAGTGCTGTGGCCAACGCACTGGAATCTTCAGGACATCAGGTTACTCGCGTTGATCCAGCCGAAACAGACCTATGTTTGTTTAACTGGCCCAAATGTGATGTTATTTTTATCGCTTTGCATGGTACGTTTGGCGAAGATGGGCAACTCCAGAAAATCCTTGATAAAACAAACTTCCCTTATACCGGTAGTGGGGCCACAGCTTCACGATTGGCATTTCATAAATCAGAAGCAAAAAATATATTTCAAACACATAATATCCCAACCCCCGAATCGGTCGTTTTCTCTCGAAGTACTTCCCGCAACAGTATCGAACACGATGCCAAACAACTGGGATATCCATTGTTCATCAAGCCTGAAGCTCAAGGTTCGAGTATTGGTGTTTCTCTTCTCAGCGAACCACAGGAATTGAATTCAGCAATAAATCTCTGCCTGAAATACGATTCCCGGGGACTGATCGAAAAGGCGATTACGGGCAGCGAATGGACGCTTGGTCTGTTTGGTGATATTATTTTCCCGCTCATTCAGATTAAGTTTAACAGTCGCTTTTACGATCACCATGCCAAGTATGAAGACGAAGCCACCAGCTTCATTCTCGATGCAAAACTCTCTCCAACTGTTAAGCAAAAGCTTATCTCTACCGGAGTGAATGCCTACCGGGCAATTGGAGCCGGCGGTGTTGCACGTGTTGATATCATTCTGGATCAACATGATCAGGCCTGGGTTCTGGAAGTTAATACAATCCCCGGCATGACATCTCACAGCAACATCCCATTGGCTGCAAAAGAGATGGGGTGGTCTTTTCCTTACCTGTGTGAAAAAATATGTCTTACAGCGATCGATTCACAATCAAAAGAACATACAGCCGGGAATTCTGCTTCCAATGAATAATCAAAATACTATTCATACCGATTTGTTGAAAATGTCTGGAATTACCAGGACATTCGGACCGACGGTTGCTTTGAATAACGTCACTTTTTCAATACAACCTGCTCGAGTAACTGCACTGATCGGTGAAAACGGTGCTGGAAAAAGTACATTGATGCGCGTGCTTAGCGGTGCGATATTACCCGATTCAGGAACAATGCAACTTGCCGGAAATTCCTACACGCCTCAGCATCCACACGATGCAAGACTCAGTGGCGTCAGCATGATCTACCAGGAATTGACGATTGCAGAGGATTTGAGCATCGAAGATAACATCATGCTCGGCTGCGAGTCTTCCCGCTTCGGATTCCTCAACCATACCGAGCAACACAAGCGAATACAGGATGTACTTGAACTACTGGGACTGGATCATCTCTCCGCTCAGACTCCCGCCCGATTACTCTCATCCGCTCAGCAACAACTTGTGGAAATTGCTCGGGCATTGGTTGTCGATTCACGTGTTGTTATTTTTGACGAACCCACCAGTTCGTTAACAGCACAAGATACCGAAAAGCTGTTTCAGATTATCCATACTTTGAAAAAACGCGGATTGGGGATTATTTATATCAGCCACTTTCTGGAAGAAGTACGTGAAATCTGCGATGACTACATCGTGCTGCGAGATGGAGAAAGCGTAGGTAGTGGCAGTCTGAGTAATACAACCAATGATGATATTGTTCGTTTAATGATTGGGCGAGAAG
This sequence comes from Planctomycetaceae bacterium, assembly GCA_015487825.1. GTDB lineage: Bacteria > Planctomycetota > Planctomycetia > Planctomycetales > Planctomycetaceae > Rubinisphaera. The sequence goes on along the minus strand of WFOZ01000116.1, from coordinate 2,214 downwards.
TTAACGAGTTGTTTCCAACGGTCCCTCACCAGGCGGGAGAAATCCTGCTGGAGACTATCAATCTTAGCGGAGAAACAATTCCTGAGAAAATTTCATTGGAACTTCGACGTGGGGAAATCCTGGGATTAGCAGGACTGATTGGTTCCGGGCGCACTGAACTGCTTCGCCATTTGTATGGTCTGGAAGTTATTCGCAGCGGCGAAATAAAACTCGCATCCGTTTCAATTCGTCCTTCACCAAAACAGTCTGTTCGGGCAGGCGTAGGATTTGTATCTGAAGACCGAAAGACGGAAGGCCTCGCCCAGGGAATGTCTATCGAAGACAACCTGACTCTTTCGGCTCTGGAACCATATTCCAAATGGGGGTTTCTTAATCTGAAAAGAAGACGACGTTCAGCGATTGAATGGATGAACCGTCTGCAGGTTAAAGCAGCCAGTTCATCACAACCAGTCAGTGATCTTTCCGGCGGAAACCAGCAGAAAGTTGCCTTGGCCAGAATCATTCATCAGGACGCCGAGATTTTACTTCTTGATGAACCAACTCGCGGTATCGATGTCGGCACGAAAGCAGAAATTTATCGACTGATCGGCGAACTGGCAGCCTCCGGGAAGGCAATTATTTTCGTCAGCTCCTATCTGCCGGAACTGATGGCCATTTGCGACCGAATTGGCGTAATGTCCCAAGGTCAACTGTTAGAGATTCGCAACAGGCCAGACTGGACAGAAGACGAGATCATGCAGGCTGCAACTGCTATTGCCCACCGTTGATAAAACTGAAAGTAAATACGTCTGTCACATTCGTAAAACGTGGCTCAAGGCTTAACCGCACATATCTGCGATCTGGCGAAACTACTGCAGAAGCAGTCAAAGAAGTACCGGAGGTTACCGGAGCAATCACCGGGGAATAGCCTACTGCTCCTGCCGGGTTTGTACGAATCTGATTGAGCCAGGGTTGCTGATTGAACATTGATTCCCTTAAAGAGAGAAGCTGCAAATGTGTCCGCCTCAATTTGGCACGCGATGTTTCATGGATAGGAATATAAACAGGATTCTTTTTCAGCCTGCGGCCCTGATGAAGTGAGATTCGATATTTCTTTTCTGCTTTGTCGAAAATAACATTCACCGTTTCACGAGATTCCTGTTCGGTTCCTGCATAGCGAGTTACAGTTAAACGTGCCCGATTACCCACGATGCGACCGGCTGAATGGCTTACTGTTACTGTATAATAACCCGAAGCGGCGATTGCACACATATATTCCTCGAAACAATTTTCCTGTTTGGGGCCGGCTCCATCATGTAACAATGCTCCTCCAGACTGAGTGAAACGATTTGAAAAAGAGCAAATCGTGCCTAGTGGTTCGTTGATAATAAGATCCAGGTCAGCTTCACCGGACCATTCAAGTTTTAAGTGTAAATCTCGTTGCAATGCCAGACGGCGGGATGTGCGGAGTGCTTCCAGAGAAGTTTTTTTCTGGCTCTTTTTGAGTTTGAGTTCTGTTTCCGCCAGAATATTCAACGCTTTTTCATGTTGAACTTTATAGTCGTCAAACCAATAGTAGGTAAGTACGCCGGTTGCTGCCCAGAGAATTGAATCCACCTGATCCAATTGAGCAGCCAGCTTTAACCCCAACAGGTATGGTTCCGGTCGAGTCGGTTGCAGTTCAGAAACTTGTCGATACAACTTCAAGGCCTGTGCAGGGGCTTTCAACCGGACCAGGTACGCAGCAGATCCCAACAAGTTAGGAACATCAGTAGCACTAAAGTCAGTCATCGAAAGCAGCACTCGTTCTACTTCTTTCTTCGGATATTTTTCGATCTCCATCGATAACGCCAGGACTTCATACATCCAGGGTTGAGGCTGTCCAGCTAGCAAAGCAGCATGCAAAGCAGCTATAATCTGTTTGAAGTTTCTTTTTTTCTGTAACCGCTGAATGACCCTACGAACTTCTTTGTCGGTATGTTTTTCCTGGAAGTATTGTTCCCAGATTTCCGCCGCGGGACGTTTCTCAAGATGAGCAAAAGGATCGAATGATTTATTTTCTGCTTCGCCACTTTCCGTTTCAGCAGGAGCAAGACAAGGTGAGACTCCGCGGTTAATTCGGAATAAAAAAACGACAGACCGGGAGATAGTACTCCCAATCTGTCGTAAAGATTCATATTCACAAACGAACCGACCAGCCTGAGCAGGCCGACTTACCTGAAGTTTGCCTGATTC
>WFOZ01000115.1 GCA_015487825.1 Planctomycetaceae bacterium | reverse complement strand
GTTGAATGAAGACCTTGCCAAGCAGGGAGTTATTTTTACCGATACCGATTCTGCGTTGCGGGACCATCCGGAACTGTTTCGCAAATATTTTGCAACCATCATTCCGCCAGAGGATAACAAATTCTCTGCTTTGAATTCTGCGGTCTGGTCGGGAGGATCGTTTATTTATATCCCGCCTGGAGTAAACATCGAATTTCCCCTGCAAGCGTATTTTCGCATCAATACCCAGAACATGGGGCAATTTGAACGAACTTTGATTATCGTCGATGAAGGAGCATCGCTGCATTATGTGGAAGGTTGCACCGCACCGACTTACAGCAGCGATTCACTTCATTCTGCCGTTGTTGAAATTATCGTTAACAAGGGTGGGCGCTGCAGATACACAACAATTCAAAACTGGTCGAACAACGTTTACAACCTCGTCACAAAAAGAGCGACTGTTTATCAGGACGGCTTAATGGAATGGGTCGATGGAAATCTCGGCTCGAAGCTGACGATGAAATACCCCGCAATCTATCTGATGGAACCGGGCGCTCGAGGCGAAACGCTTTCGATTGCTTTTGCGAGCAAAGGGCAACATCAGGATGCAGGTGCGAAAATGGTTCACTGTGCCCCGAATACATCGAGCCGGATCATTTCGAAAAGTATTTCCAAAGATGGCGGACGTTCGACCTATCGCGGGTTAGTCAAAGTGGAAAAAGGGGCGGAGAATTGCAAATCGAACGTGGTCTGCGATGCCTTAATTCTCGATCCCGATTCTCAAAGCGATACCTTCCCTTATATCGAAATTGAAGAGAGCAAAGTTTCGATTGAACATGAAGCTTCTGTTTCCAAAATTGCGGAAGAGCAGTTGCTTTATTTGATGAGCCGCGGGCTGACCGAAGCGGAAGCCTCTGCGATGATTGTGACCGGCTTTGTCGAGCCACTCGTCAAAGAATTGCCAATGGAATATGCAGTGGAAATGAATCGACTGATCGAACTGCAAATGGAAGGTTCGGTTGGTTAAGCATTAAGCCGCATCATTAACTCACAATTTCACTTACACCCTCGCATATGGTGCGTCGCGACGCACTCTACAAAATTTCTTCGGAGCATTTCGGCGATGCAGACAGCGATGCCTCAAATTTCACTTATTACTTCAGACGGTTTTGAATCCTTTCTCGAAACTCGTCATGAACCAGACTGGCTGACACAAAGACGGCGTGATGCGTTCGCTTTGTATCAATCGTTATGTGAAACAGAACTCGAACCGGAAGAATATCGACGGATCGATCTGCGACTGTTTCGACCAGACAGTTACCATCTTGTTTCACAGCAACCGGAAGCCGGGCAGGCAAATCAGTTTTCCACCTTGATGGAGCATCGCGGCGAATTCGGCGGTTCAGTCGCGCATACCGATGGGCATCCCGTCAGGTCGCATCTGGAACCGGAATTGATCGAACAGGGCGTCATCTTTTGTGATCTCAGTGAAGCGATCAGCAAGCATGAAGAGTTGGTCAAAGAATACTTAATGACCAAAGCAGTCTTGCCGGATGCGGATCGTTTCAGTGCCTGGCACGCGGCTTTCTGGACGGGCGGCTTGTTTCTTTATGCGCCTCGCAATACATCGATTGAAAAACCGCTGCACAGTTTGATTGGTTTAGCCACCGCAAAAGCAGCCGACTGTTCTCATACGTTGGTTGTTCTTGAAGAAGGAGCAGACGCAACGTTACTTGAAGAGACGGCTTGTGCGAATGAAAAAGATGCAGGGCTGCATGTGGGGGCAGTTGAATTGATTGTTGCTGCCGAGGCGAGATTGCGTTATGTGCAACTTCAAAACTGGAATGACTCGGTCTTTCATTTCGCGCATCAATGTGGACGGGTCGAGCGAGATGGTTCGTTGCAATGGACTGTCGGTTCACTCGGCAGCAAGTTTTCGCATATTCATCAAGATGTGATGCTGGATGGGAAGGGTGCGGATGCTCAAGTGAATGGCGTTGCGTTTGCGACCGGTCGGCAGAAACTTTCCTTCTACACATCGCAGTGGCACAAAGCACCGAATACACATTCCGATTTGTTATATAAAGAAGTCGTGCGAGATCGTTCCCGGATGATCTGGCGAGGCATTATCGATGTCGCTCCGGCTGCTCAAAAAACAGACAGCTACCAGCGAAACGATTCACTCATCCTCAGCAACGATGCCCGTGTCGACGCAATTCCCGGATTAAAAATTGAAGCGGACGATGTACGCTGCACCCACGGGGCGACCGCAGGGCAAGTCGATGAAGAACAGATTTTGTACTGCATGAGCCGTGGCATTTCACAGGATGAAGCGATGCACATGATTGTCAACGGCTTCTTTCAGCAAGTCTTTGACCGCATCTCCGTTGAAATTGTGCGAGAGACGTTGAGCCAATCCGTGCAGACAAAACTCGGATTTAATAATTAACACCCCTGCTTGATTTTAAAAATACTGAGAGACGAATAATGAGTGATTTTGAGTGGGAACTGATTGCAACGAATGACGAAATCGACGGGAAGCAGCGTCTTTCTGTTATCGTTGACGACACCCCTGCGTTATTGATCCAGTTAGGCAGTTTCTGGTACGTGATGGAAGATGTCTGCACGCACGATGGGCAGCCGTTGACGGATGGCGAAATCATCGATGGCGAAATCAAATGCCCCCGGCACGGCGCCCGGTTCGATATCAAAACGGGAGTCCCGAAGTGCATGCCTGCGACGCAACCGATTCGCATTTTTGAAGTTTCCGTTCGCGAAGATGGCCTTTACAGTCGCCCTTACAGCGAAAAAGATTTGAAGAGCATGCAGGAAACGAATGAACTCGAAGAGATCGAAGGGGAAGGGGCAAGCGAATCACCTTCACTTGTTCCGCTCGATTTAAATCCGCCTGAACCGGAATCTTCAGAACTGAATTTAGATGAGCGGGGCTTGCCGAATGAAACTGCGATGCTCGATGCACTCAAGACGGTGATCGATCCGGAATTGTTTGTCAACATTGTCGATCTCGGTTTGATTTACGATATCAGCCGCAAGGAAGAAAACGAAAACGAAGTTGTCCTCACAATGACACTCACCAGCCCCGCCTGCCCGGCTGGTCCGCAGTTAATCTCCCAGGCAAAAGCAGCCTTGGAATCGCTGCCGGGCGTGAATGAAGCAGAAATCAAAATGACGCTATCTCCCCCTTGGGCACCAGAAATGATGACCGAAGAAGCCCGCGACCAACTCGGCATCTTTTAGCAGATTTTTCTTGCTGATTTCCCCTTGGTGCTGCATCTGTGTATCATATTGGCTGGCTTTTTCATTTTCATGGATTGAACCTGCTTGTTGATATATGTCGCTGTTGCACCCTGGACTACTTTATGGATTGTTACTCGCTGCCGTGCCGGTGGTGTTGCATCTGTTGATGCGCTCGCGTCCAAAGAAAATTGATTTCCCGGCACTGCGATTGTTGGAAAATATCCGCAAGCAAAATTCACAGCGTATGCGGCTGCGGCATATCGGACTGCTATTGCTGCGGATTCTCATTCTTGTTCTGCTCGTGCTGGCGGTAACCCGTCCGACGCTTCCAGCGGCGAATTATCGATTGACATTTTCCGAGTGGGGCACCGGACTGATTGTGATTCTGGTCGCGATTGCTGCTTATTTTCTGGGGCGAAAATATTGGGTGCAGAAAGTTGAACAGAAGCATGTGCAATCCTGGCGAGAATCCTGGCTGCGAGCCGGGACTGCTTTTGTTGCGTTCCTGTTGATGTTGTTGCTGGTCGGGTGGCCGTATCAGAAGCGGGTCTATTCAGAAATTCGAAATCCCGGCGAGCAATTGCAGCTTAATGTACCAGTGGCAGCCGTGTTTCTGTTTGACGTTTCTGCCAGTATGGGCTACAGGCACGAGAATCGAAATCGGCTTGAACAGGCTCAGGAACTGGCGCTGACTCAGGTAAGATCATTCCCCTCCGGCTCGCAGGTTTCCATTACCGATAACGCAACAGCGAAACCGATTCGATTTTTGCGAGATCTCAACGCAGCAGTGGCTCGGCTTCAGCGGCGTGAGTCTCTACGACCGCACGATGCGAGTCTGTTGTTGAATGATCGACTGCTTTCTGCGATACAGCTTCAAGTGAAAGAGCGGCAGAAATTGATTGATGAGGGAGAAGGAGAAAACAGCGATCGTTTTCTTCGCGAAATTTACATTTACACCGACCGGGCGCGTTCCGCCTGGTCGCTGGACGAAGCCGAGCGGTTAAAAGCGGAAATTGAACAGGCTCCCTGGCTGCGTTGTTACATTATCGATGTCGGTGTCGAACCGACGAGCAATGTTTCGTTGAGTCGCCTCTCCCTTTCGCAAGCGATGGTCATTCAGGGAGCGATGGCACGTATTTCTGCTGATGTGACAAATCAGAATTTGCGTTCAACCGAATCTGTTGCAGAACTATATCTTGATGATGGAAACGGCTCACTGGTGAAGCGGGATCAGACAATACTTACTCTGGAAGCGGAGCAGACCGCTCAGGCCAGTTTTACAATTAAAGCGAATTCACTCGGAATCCTGCAGGGGGAAATACGTCTCGCACAAAGTGATCCGTTGAAAATTGATAACGTGATCGCTTTTTCATTGATGGTCGAACCACGTGCGAAAGTGTTGATCGTTGCTGAAAAAGCAGAAGAAGCGTTTGCCTGGGAACAGGCCTTAGCTCCCGCGGAACTGGTCAAGCGAGGTGTTAATCAGTACGAAGTTAAAATTATTCAGCCGAGTCGATTACTGGCACAGTTGGAACAAAGTTCAACTTCTTCGCAAACCAAATTGCCCGATGTCATTTACCTGATGAACGTCTCGCGACTGTCGGAAAAATCATGGAACTCACTCCAGAATTATGTTGAACAGGGAGGCGGTTTGGGAGTCATCCTGGGGAGCACTCGCATCGATGTCGAAAACTATCGCAATCTTGGTCAGGCAGATTGGCTTGCAGCACTACCGAGTGTTCATACTCGGCCCACAACGCTGAAGAAAATCGAAGTCACTCGCGATGATCACCCGGTTTTCAGTTACTTGAAAGAATTAAATGTCCTTTCGCTGTTCTCTTCTACTGCAGTGCGTCGATATTGGCTTACCGACTTAACAGACGATGCCATACCAATTGCAAACTTCAACGATAAACAGCGTTCACCTGCAATTGTCGTTCGGAATTACGTGCGGGGACGAGTACTCAGTTTATCAACGGGCGCCGATCTGCATGGCGCCTCCGAACAACAGAACTGGAGTTATCTGGCTCGTCTCGATTGGATTTACGCGGCCTTTGCCGATCAGATGACAAAGTATTTACAGGGTGGACGCGATTTACGCTTGAACCGCACGGTGGGAGAGCCTGTTGTGCTGAGTGTTCCTGAAGAAGCAGTTGGCAAAGATGCCCTGCTGCAACTTCCCGGGCTTCGGCAGAATAAAGTTTCGATTCCGTTTCAGGGAACTTTGCTCAACATCACAGCATCGAACAATAGCGAACGTTCTTCTTCCGGTAATAACGGAGTCAAGAAAAACCGCCAGATCGCTGCAGATCGAATCGGAAACTATCGACTTCTGTTTCCGGCTAAGGCGATGAATTCTTATGGATTTTCGCTGCAACTTTCAGATAAAGAGACCGACCTGCAACCATTAAGCTATGCAGAACTGGACGAACTGTTCGGCGTTGACCGCTGGCAACTCTCGCGAACTTACGAAGAACTGGAACGAACAGTTCTGCTGGGGCGAATCGGGAAAGAGGCGTATCCGATTTTGATTACACTGCTTATCCTGTTCTTCCTGGGGGAACATCTGGCTGCGAATTTCTTTTATGGAAGACAAGAAAGTTGATGAGCAAAGGTGCGTCAGGACGCACCCTACAATAATATGACAACGTTACGAATCAATCTGGAACCTTTGTGGAGTTGGCCGATTGTTGCCCTGGTGGCAATTGTTATCGCAGCCGGCATCTGGGGAGGGTACAGACTTGTTTCGAAAGATCTACCAACCGGTCGACGGCGGTTGTTGCTGGGGATTCGGTTATTAACCGGGCTGCTGCTGCTTGTTGCGATCATCAGGCCGCAGCTTCAATGGGTTTCGCC
>WFOZ01000114.1 GCA_015487825.1 Planctomycetaceae bacterium | reverse complement strand
TTGAGCAACCCGATACGTAGCAGGTTTTGAAATCTCACCTATGATCGCAAGAGTGATAAATTCAGAGGAGGCATCGCTGTTCTCGCCAAAATGGATGGTCCGAGGAGCAAAGGCAATCGCTGACTGCCCCCCCAGCAAACCGGTCATAACCACCGCCAAAAGACATAACTCTTTTGTTATCCTGAAGATACATTTCCCAAACAACATATATTCGCTCCTGAATCGGCTCGATTTGCTCTTCGCGCACGCCCCCCTGAATCGGCATACATCCGCATAATCCTAATAATCGGCACAAAACGACAGAATCATCAGGCTATTCGGGTTCAACGTAGCCTGAAAACAGCTGAAGAAGCAGGCCCCGGTTAAATCAGGCTGCTTTCGTTGTGACAAATCGAGACCGAGCAGTTAGACTGTACTTTACAACCAACGGTTATTTTTTTTGCGACGCACAAATGCCAGGAAAATTTAATTTTGGTCTCGGCGATCAGAACACTCCAGCTCTGCTGGGTAATTGAAACTGATCCGGATTTATCTGAGTCTCTATACAGAGGTGGTTAGAATGTACGGCTATCTCTTTTTCTACCTATTTATCCCTATGATGCTGGGAGCGTTAATACTGGGACTTCTGGGAATGTATCTGGGTACGGGAATGTCGTTTCTCGATTTTCTCAGTGTTTTTACCAACCGTGGCACTAAACTGACATGTTGGCACTGCAAAAAAGAAACCCTCGCCAACCGCAAAACCTGCCAACATTGCGGAGAAGAACTGCAATAGTAAATTCTTGATTCAGATATGGGTGATGGCACTTACAAAGATAATTTTTAATTCAGTAATGATTGCATTTCAATGATTCATAATCAGGCTCTCTCTCGGCGTACTTTTTTGCGTTCAGCCTCTACCGGTTCTGCGCTGGCAGTTGCTGGTAGCTTTGCTTATCAGGCATCAGCAGATTCTACAAGCAGACAAACCGACAAACTGATCGCATCAATCACCAAAGAAACATTGCGCCGTAATCGCGATGGTTCCTCGAAAACATGGTTTCATCCGCGATGTTGTATGATTCCATCACAGAGTGATTCCCCTGTCCTGTTTATGAATTTGCAGGTAATCGGCGGGTCTGATTATTTCGGACCGGTTCATTGGAGCGAATCGAACGATCTCGGAAAAACATGGAGCCAGCCACAATCAATCCCTGCGTTAGGTCGCGATCCGATGAAAGAGCATGAGGGTTTGATGGCAGGTGTCTGCGATGTAACACCTCAGTATCATCCAATGACTGAAACGATCCTTTCGCTGGGACACGTTGTATTTTATCGTGGCCCTCGCTTTGCAAGGGGAGATCAGCTAGCGCGTTATCCCGTCTATGCAGTTCGCAAAAAGGATGGTTCCTGGTCTGAGCGAAAAATCCTGAAATGGGACGATCCACGTGGCTCATTCATTTACACCAATAACTGCGGGCAGCGTATCGTCATGCCCAATGGCGATATTATGATGTCTTTCACATTCGGTTCAAACTCAAAAAGCCGCATGGTGGCTGGCGTACGGTGTTCGTTCGATGATAACGAATTGAACATTCTTGAAGTCGGCCCGGCCCTGAAAAGTAATGTCGGGCGTGGTTTACTCGAACCTTCGATCACTCAATTTCAAGACCATTTTTTTATGACAATTCGTGCAGAAGATGGGCATGGCTATGTTGCCGTCAGTAAAGATGGTTTGAATTATCAACAGAAAACCGCCTGGGCATGGGATGATGGCAAACCAATCGGTATGTCCACAACACAACAGCACTGGCTGACACATTCAGACGGACTGTTCCTGGTTTATACCAGAGAAGATCCGTCCAACAAAAACGTCATCCGCTGGCGGGCACCGCTTTGGGTGGCGAAAGTCGATCCCGAAAAACTCTGTTTAATTCGAGAAACAGAGCAGACAGTGCTGCCTCTTGTTGGTGATGGAATCAATGATCCCAATAATGTAGCGTTGATGGGAAATTTCGATGTCACCAACCTCAGTCCAAACGAATCCTGCGTCACTGTTGGCGAATGGACACCAAGAGCAGGAGCCAAAGGCGATCTGCTACTTGCAAGAATCCGCTGGAACAAACCAAACCAGCTCGCCCCCGTTTTTTCCAGGTAGATTAACCGGACTGGTAAGGAACGTTCGATAAATATCTTTCCTCGTTCCCAGGCAAGAACTTGGGAACGAGTTGAAAGGTGCGTCACGACGCACCCTACAAATTGAATCCAATAAAATGGGGAAGTTATTTCAGGACTATTCCTTAGAAGGTGTTTTAAAAATCAATTCTTCATGATGGCGAGCCGCTTTGACATTAATGCAATCATTGCAATGTAAGTCAACGCTTCGCTTGACTCGGTTGTTTTATCGTAATCTTTACTGTGTCGTCGATAGCGTCCGAGCCAGGCAAAGGTACGC
>WFOZ01000113.1 GCA_015487825.1 Planctomycetaceae bacterium | reverse complement strand
ATCGATACTCTCCCGTTGGGGTTCCGGCTGGTCCCCAATGTTGTGCCGCGCACACCTGCTTTTATCGATGCCGTTCTACCCGGCAGCCTGGCTGAAAAGGCGGGGTTGAAAAGCGATGATTTGATCGTACTGATCGACGACGACCTGATCCAATCCTGTCACGAATTTTATGAGCGAATCCGCGAGAGTAAAAAAGGAGACCAATTGCGACTGACCGTCAGACGCAATCGGGAACTTATCACGGTCGAACTTCTCGTTCCTGAGCTTCAGAAATAAGCCTCGGAAACGAGTCATCATACCAAGCTGAATTAATAACCGCGCGGAGCAATCGACCGTGGCCTTGTACTGGCAAGAGGTCCGGAAATTTTCAACGCACGAACAAATACGCGAATGCGTATTATCTTACCGTACCGTCAATCTCAAAATCTGTCTCAAAAAGATGAATCAGTTTTTGAAGAGCCTCCTTACCTCCAACTCCCTCGGTTTCAAGAGTTAGTTGAGTCCCCTGATCGGCGCGCAGCGTCATCAAGTCGAAAACAGTTTTTGCATCGACCACATGATCGCCGTTATAAATTCGAATTTCGCATTCGTATTTACGGGCAAGTTCTGAAATTCGTGAACAGGGGACCAAGTGTAATCCGTTCTCCAGATTCACAACAACCTGCTCACGAGATATGTTTCTGTTCTCCATAGCGATTTGTTCGGACTCCATGATAAATCGACTCCTTATATGCTGAACGCACTGTAATGAAGAGAAAGAACTGAAAACTCAATACGACTGGTCCATCTTGACCACATGTATCCAATAGAGATGATCGGGCTGCTTCCAATAGACGACAAGCACCCCTGCGATAGCTGCATGAATTACATAGAACGCGAAAGATTCTTCCTGCAAACCGCCACCGCAAAACCCAAGCCCCTTCCAGAATGAATGATCGCCTGGTCTCTGTTATGAAATTTGCTAAACGCACTCCACCCCTGTAGTGCTAACACGCGTCCTGCGTTCAATTATAGAGGTATACTGATGGGTCATGCGACCCGAATCTGAGCATTTTCAGGAAATTCTAAATTCTCTAAAAAAAGTAGATTTAAGGCTATTTGTTGATTACCTTACAGCTCATCCTGGTCAGCTTCTTTTAGAAGATCGATAACCTGTGTAGCTGTTTTGGACTGTTTGAGGAAATTGCAGAAGTTCTCATTTCTAAGATGGCGAGAAATTGTCTCCAGGGCGCGAAGATGGTCTCCTGGACGATCTGGCGGAGAAATAAGCAGGAAGAGAATGAAGACATCATCTCCATCGAGGCTGGCAAAATCGAGTCCTTCCGGAGCAATTGCGATTGTCGCAACAAGATCTTCAACCGAAGGATGCTTGGTATGAGGAACAGCAATTCCGTTCCCGATTCCGGTCGAGCCAAGTTCTTCTCGTTTCAGAATTGCTGCAACAATACTCTCTTCGTTGTCGGCAGAAACCTGTCCGGAAGATCGCAAACTGGCAACCATTCGCCGAATCGCATCTTCTTTCGTACCAACCTGTAAGTCGGTGACTATGGATTCCTTGATAACTATTTCAGAAAATTTCATATTTATACTCCGGTTTGGGATTTTTCCCTGCATGGTTATTATGCGGCTGCCGGATGAAATTGATATGGTTGAGAATCGATCCCATCATTTCATCGGTCAGTTGATGTCTCTGTTTTCCAATCACTCCGTAACAAAGCAGCAACGAGTTGCTGTTACTGCATTATCTATTCCGCTTCATCTATATTCTGCTCAGCTTCCGTTAATTCACTGACAGGAATATCTCTGCGATGATCCTGCAGCTGCTCTTTGTATTTTCTTATCTGCTGTTCAATTTTATGAAGGGTTTTGTCAAAAGATTTTTGAGCATCTTCACCTTCGTAATGAGCGATAAAATCGTGCTTGTGCTCAGCGTCGACCAGGATCTCAACTTTGACACGGCTGTTATTGAAATCGAATGTTACCTGCACCTGGGTAACACGTTCAAAATAAGTCAGCAGTTTTTCCGACTTCTCCCGGATATAATTCCGTACGGGTTCGCCAATGCTACCATGCCTGCACGCGATTTCAATTTGCACTGATGTTACTCCCAATTTGTTATCAATAAACCGTCAAATTTTTTTAGAAAGAATTGCTTACCACTCGTAGATTAGATTGAGTCACCTGATTGTTCTTATCACGTTCAGGCTGCCTTAGAAAATTCTAACGAAATCCTCCGTTAATTGCATCATAAACATATTGAATCTCATCTTTAAGCGGCCCATGCAGAAATCATCCAGTCTCGCACACATCCATGAATACCATTATGACCTGGTTCGTTTGCTATGTCGCACGACCGGCAGAGATGATTAACGCAATTTATTGTAAATTGATGAGGCTTGGAGTCAAACAAGCAACCCGTATATTCGGTGATATTACCGGGTTCAGTGGTATTCACGAGCATTTTTACTACCTAACAGGCAATATGTTTGCGAGTTGCGTGAAATTCATAAAAGTGAGATTTTGTCTACAGATGGCAAAACAACACAGCCATACCGGGCAGCTATTTACTGCTGAGGTATTCTGGTTTCCAACCGGACCCCAATGTCCTCTAAGCTGCTACCAGTCAATATTTTTGTGCCTTGCACAAAAATCAAACGTTTTCCTGTTTTAACCTCAGCGTGTTGACCACTCATTTTCGCAAGCTGAATGGCCTTCAATAACAGGAGAGCATCAAAATCTGTAATTCAAACTCCCAGCTGCCGCTCCAGTTCAGAAACTCGTTGTTCGAGCAGGTTAACCATGTTCTTCAGCTCTTCAATCTCTTCGCGATAGTCAACCTGTACCCCCATTGGGTTTTCGGCTGGTGGGTCCTGTGTTGCCACCGGATTTTTTTGTGGAGTTTGAGGTTGTGTAGAAAATGATTGCATTCTCAGAGTTTTATTCTGTTCGGTTTCAGAATAAAGCGCGTGATCAACTTCAATTCCTCTACGATGCAACTCTCCCGATGCCTGCACATAGCCTGCAAGCATCAGTTGCTGTAATTCTTCTCGCAGAATATCGAGAGAATCTATGTTCGACATGCGACTGGCTCTGCTGCGAAGTTCACCGAGTTGTTGTCTGCCTCGCAGGAGCAACTCTCCCATAATTGCTAACGAAGCATTTTTCCAACCCAGTTTATCTCTTAAGAGATGCCGGTATCTTTCAGAGCGGCCTCCTGCTGTCTGGACTGCCGCAATAAGGCCTCGGCCTCGCAGAGTATCCAAAATTTCTTCCACATCGTATTCATCGTAACTCGACAGCGGAGAACGATTGCTTTTCTGGTTGCAACCGTTTGTAAGTGCCTTGAGAGTTAACGGATAATACTCCGGCGTTGTCAGAGATTTTTCAATCAGTGTTCCCAGAACTCGTCGTTCTTTCTTTGATAACGAATCGAGCTGTTCATATTGAGTTTCTTCTACGTTGTTCATTTCAGTCATTATACTGTTTCAGCTTATTACGAGACGTTGAAAAGTGCACTTAAAATCAGACAGGCACTGCGATGGATGTAAGGATTTGTTCGATAATGTCACACGCTCTCTGGCGGTGCGATTCACGAATAATACCTCCCACGAGTACCCGATGGGCAAAGACAGGAATTGCAAGTTCCTTCACATCATCGGGGATGACATAATCGCGTCCCTGAACACAAGCGTAAGCCTGCAGGGCGTGGGTCATGGTAATAGCGCCGCGTGTACTGACTCCCAGAGCCAGCTCTTCGTGCTCACGGGTAGCATGGACAATTTCCAGTATGTAGCTGTGAATCCCTTCATCAATACGGACCTGTCGGACATCCTTCTGGATTTTCAATAATCGCTCGTTATCGAGAACCGCCTGTATGCTATCAACCGGTTCGCTTGTGCGATGTGAAATCAGTACTTCTTTTTCCACATCAAGCGATGGGTAACCAATTTCTATTCGCAGCATGAAACGATCGAGCTGATTCTCAGGCAGCGGATACGTTCCTTCAAACTCGTGTGGATTCTGAGTGGCAAGCACAAAAAACGGCTGAGGTAAATCTCGCGTTTTCCCATCAATAGAAACCTGTGCTTCACACATCGCTTCGAGCAGCGCAGATTGCGTACGGGGGGTTGTTCGATTTATTTCATCCGCCAGAAGAATGTTTGTAAAAATAGGGCCCTGGCGAAAATCAAATTCGCCACTGTTGGGCAAAAAGACGCTTGTGCCCAGGATATCGCTGGGCAACATATCCGGCGTGCATTGCAAGCGAGTGAAATTACAATCCAGGCTTAACGCCAACGCTTTAGCCAGAGAGGTCTTGCCTACTCCGGGTGCGTCTTCTATCAACAAATGCCCCTGTGCAAGCAGCGCTGTAACAGCCAGGCGAATCGTTTCCTCTTTCCCAAGCAATACTTTCCCAACATGGTTAATCAGTTGCTCAACCGAATCGTACAGACTTTGCTCCACGAGTTTCTCCGCTATGAGTAAGGTGTTGATGGCATGACTGCGAATGGAATGCACTTTATAATCGAGTGATATCGTTTCTTTTAACGTATGAGCCGGTAAAGTGCAAAACATTTACTCATTCGTACAGCTTTGTAGCTGAAAGAAAGAAAAAGAACCACGGATAAGCGATCATAATATGCGGAATAGTGAGATTGCCACTCAGATAGCAGGCAATTTTTTGCAGTGGTTGCGTCGTAACGCAAGCTACGATAAACCGTGAACTTATTTCGGGACTATTCATCAGTGGCTGATAAGGAAGCTATTTCCACTGGCTCCACATTTTTTCTCAACAGCGTTATAAATGAGGCCGCAGGGCTCGTAGACATTTTCAATAAGCGAAATACCGGACAGCGGTTCTCCATTCTCCTAAACCGCCGGGTTGTCGTTGGCCTGCTTTTTGAATGCGTGAAGCAAACTCTATTTATACCAGTTCGTCATCGTCATCTTCAAAGCTGTCAAACTCACCGCTGAATTCATCACTGAATCCATCGTCATCGAAGCCTGATGAATCAAATTCTGCTGTCTGGAATTCAGCGTCAGAGTCATCTTCAAAATCATCAACTTCAAAGTCTGAGGACTCCAACTCATCGTCAGATGAAAATTCCGAATCAACCAGTTCGTCATCGCTGAACTCGTTACTATCCAGTTCATCTTCGTACTCGTCATCAGAAACATCCAGGTCACCATCAGATTTATCAGTTGTAGTCTGGGTAGGCGAACGAACGAAGATGGCAATTCCAAAGGGCGTCAGAAATGCCATGACACATCCCAGAAAACCTGCTCCAAGTGGTCCCCAGAACATCATTCCCATTTTGTCATCGGGAACAGACAAGCCAATTGTCACCAGCAAATAACATAGATAACCGGCCAGACCAGCAGGAATCAGCGAGATTAAAAATGTGCTCCACTTGCCCATGAGACATGCTTTCCAACGAGATTAAGATTCAATCCAACTTTTGTGCCAGGAATATGAAACGATACCGTTTGCACCGATTATGACAGTCTTCGTCGCAGATTGCACGTCCTGTTTACGCAGATCAGGCAATTTCTACCACTCAACCCCAAGAGTTGTGCAATCAGACCGGTCCGAACGATTATTAGAGCGGATTGATCTCAAAAAGGGACCGAACAGGTCATTTTTCCACAAAAAAGCCCGGCTTTGAGGTAAGCCGGGCTTTTCAAATTGCAGATATTGTTCAGCGGTCTGCCCGCAATCAGTGACGATTAGTAGAGGTCGCCATCACCTCCGGAATGATCATCTGCAGGAGCTTCTGCGATCAAGGCATCACTTGTAAGAAGCAATGTCGCGACGCTGGAAGCATTTTGCAGGGCAGTACGTGTTACCTTAACAGGATCAATCACGCCGGCCTTGACTAAATCTTCGTATTTTTCATTAGCTGCATTGTAGCCAACGTTTCCTTCCTGCTCGACAACTTTTTCGCAAATGACACTGCCATCAAGGCCAGCATTATTAGCAATTTGTGTCAGTGGAGCACGGCAGGCACGCAGGATAATATTGTATCCGACTTTTTCGTCGTGATTCAGTTTTTTGGGAGTAACCGAAGCAGAACTGCGAAGTAATGCGACTCCGCCACCAGGAAGAATTCCTTCTTCGACGGCTGCTCGTGTTGCGTGCAACGCATCTTCAACACGTGCCTTGCGTTCTTTCATTTCGCTTTCAGTTGCTGCCCCGACATTAACCTGAGCAACACCACCGGAAAGCTTGGCAACTCGTTCTTCCAGTTTTTCGCGATCATAATCACTGGAGGAATTTTCCAATTCACGACGAATCTGATCAATGCGAGCT
>WFOZ01000112.1 GCA_015487825.1 Planctomycetaceae bacterium | reverse complement strand
TTTCGGCACCAAATTCAATATTGTGCTTCATTGGCAAAGAGACATAATTTTCACCGTACAGCGCTCTTGCGACCCAGGCAATGGCAAAGCGAGGTACTATTTCCTTGACAAAAACTACGGCCCGTTGCCAGCCGTCTTCACGTTTGCAGCGCACATAGAATCTCAGATTCACTTCCTCGAAGTTTTGATGAAACGGTATCGGCATCCCGAGAACGCGAGTCTCCAGGAACATAAAACCAACCAGACTGATATACGTTTTCCCGTTCCATTGATCCAATTCAGTTCCTGCAGGGACGAGCGGTTCGAGAATGTGGGGATCAATTTCGTAATTCAACATTACCAGGTGATGCCACTTCGCAGTGAGAAATGGAGAAGGGGTAGATGTCATTGGTATTGCTCCGCAAGTAAGCCAGACTGTCGAGTAAGGGCATCTGAAGTATACTTCTTGAAGGTGACAACAACATCATCGGGGAACGATTATTAATTCAAAAAAGAGCCCAGCAAGGAATTACCGCAACTTAAGAAAGAATTATCAGGGTGTTAGATGGCTTTGCGAAGCTGCCGTGGGATAATAGACCCGGTGTTTTAGTTTTTGTTGGTAACTACTCAGCGTTGGCGTAGGGTCCGCTATTGCGGACCACGATGGGAAGTGGAGCCTCCTATTTCTGCGGTGGTCCGCAATAGCGGACCCTACAAACTATTCAGTAATGGGTGGCTGGGAACAATTTGCCCCCAGATACAATCAGGTATCCAACCCCGGGGTCAGATTGTGCGAATATTTTCCGAACATTCACACCTTTATAATAACAATCTGGCCTCAGCCACACTCCGGTGAATAGTGACGTTTTGTTGATGAAACATTGAACGCCAATAAGCCGCACATTTAGAATGTGCGGCTTATTGGTTTGGAGAACAGTGCAACGAAAGACTCAGCAATCCCGACCCGTTTTTATCTGTTGCCAGTGATTTCGCTTTATATTTTAGTAGGTAGGCAGTGGATCCATTGGAACCATTGCAGTTGATGTGTAAGGCGCTGAATACGCTGGACCACCAAAGGCAGTCGGGCCAGCCAGATTGACGCTGGAACCGGTAGGCGTGTAGAACGCTCCCTGTTGTGGGGCTATATATCCAGCACCAGCAGGTGCGCCGCCGTAGATGCCTCCACCAGGTGTTGGGCATCCGCAACCTCCCGCTCCACCATATCCGGCCCAACGAGAGTGATAGCAGCCGACTGAAGAACCTAAAAGTACGAATGCGAGTGCAAGTGTTGCCAAACGAGCCATTTGAAAATTCCTTTTTGATTGGACTGATTTGTTCGCGGCAACGAAAAAAGTTTGAAATTATTGCCGAGATCAGCGTGTGGGATGGGTCTGAGAGTTTATTGAACGGATGGTAAATTATTTCGATTCCGGTTGGACATCAGGTGGTCTCGAAATGCGACTGTAAGCCTCGCGGCTTGTCGTTCAGTCGTGGCGGGAAAATACGTTAAGATCGCCGAAATGGTCAACTGCTTTTTTTACAAATCGTTTTTAAATTTGAAATCAGGCTCAAGTTTTGAAGAATTCGTGCGTTGGGGTAGGGGAAAACACTGTTTTTGAGAAAAAGTGGACACCTTTTTCTATTGATGTAATCCTTACAAACAGACCACATGCCGGCTTGTATTGAACTCAACACGGACCATTCTGCTCCTGTGATCTGATCGCGTTCTATACTTTCCACAGTATGAGGACCATTTCAGCAATGCCTCAGGGCTACTGTTGTGGAATATTGAGTGTACTGAGAAGTGCCATTTCCGTTGGGTAGCAGTAGGATTTTGCAGCTATCCATGATGAACCCAGCACGGCTGGTTCATTCTGATAGCCGTAACCAAACTGATATTTTTCTAAAATTTGCGAGCCGTTCGCAAACTTTTACCGTTAGTAATACAGGGTAGAGAGTTCTGGGCTGTGTTGTAATTTGAGTGACCGTATAATACAGACGGAAATGTCTGTACTTCGTTATTATATTTGTTTGCCGCAGGGCGATTAGTTTTCATGAGCAATATCAATTGGACAGAATTGAGGAAACGACTGCTGCTCGAATCGAGCGAGTCTTTTCTGCCTGCCGGCTGGAAATTGCCCATTTTCCCTCAGGCGGTTACTCAATTTCTTCAGCATGCTAATCGTCCAAACTACAGTACAAAAAAACTTGCGAAATTTCTTGAAGCGGATTCCAATCTGACCTGCGAACTTTTGAAATCGGTGAATTCATCTGCCAATGGGTTAAGGCACAAAGCCAAAACTGCATTACAGGCTTTGGTGAGTCTTGGGATTCGGCGAAGTAAGATGCTGTTATTAACTGCAGCGGTTCAATCGACGCTCAAAAAATTCAACAGTCATCTGTTTGATCTCCATCAGTTTTCTGCAGACAATCTCGATCGTGCGATGTTTGCAAAAGCTGTTGCAGAGAAAAATAATGCAGATGCTGATTTAGCATTTACTGGCGCGATGCTTCAGGATTTTCTGCTTCCTGTTCTGGGACATCTGTGTCTGCGGGAATATGTAGATTATTACAACAG
>WFOZ01000111.1 GCA_015487825.1 Planctomycetaceae bacterium | reverse complement strand
TACGAATTTTAAGCGAACCCAAAACTGTTCCAGCCGCATCGGTTTCACATTAATTGAACTACTGGTTGTTATCGCTATTATCGCTGTTTTAGCAGCTTTAATCTTACCTGCCGTCCAGGCAGCCCGGGAAGCGGCCCGTGGTGCTCAATGTCGAAATAACCTACGTCAGATCGGTATTGGATTTCATGTCTTTGCTGAAGCTGATCCAGGTAACCGGCTTTGCACTGGAGCATTTGACTGGAAACGTGATGGAAGCCCTGACACTTTCGGTTGGGTCGCTGATATCAATTCGATTAAAGGCGGTAAAGCAGCTGATTTGATGTGCCCCACGAGTAGTTTGCGTGGAATTGAAAAATTGAACGACCTGTTGGGAAAGAATACATCCGGTTCTTTGAAAATGCCGCCGGAACGGGTTGGAGTTGGAGCACTTGGTAATAAATTGAACGCGTTGCCGGCCAATGACCCGTTGCGAGTTCCAATTGTAAGAGAATTTATTCGACAGGGAGGCAATACAAATTATGCAGCAAGCTGGTACCTGGTGCGAGGTGGAACAAAATTCACCAACAGTACAAATAATAGTGTGTTGATCAACGATGCAGGCAGCCTGAAAGATTTTAGAAACACAACCGGCCCTTTAACGATGCGTGCTTTAAGTTCAGGCGATGTGCCTTCCAATAATATTCCGTTACTGGCTGATGCTGCTCCTGGAGACTCCAACGAAGCAATTCTGTCACAGGCTATTAATGACGAACTCCCTGCCGGGTCTCGTCTGTGTGAAGCATTCAATGATGGGCCGGCATTCTTTAACGGAACCGGTATTGAATTGCTTAAGGGTTATGCTCCTTCTGTGAATGCTGCAATGCCGACTCAATTTCCACCAATTGGTCGCACTGTAACTCTGGCTAACGAAGCCAGCTATGCTTCTGCAGAGCCATGGGCACAAGGCAACAAACTGATCCTGCAGGACACACGTGACTGGTATGCAGTTCATGGGAATAAGGGATACGTATTAATGGCAGATGGAAGTGTCAAAGCGATGATCGATAAAAATGGCGATGGATTCTTCAATCCGGGTTTTCCAGTTGAAGGTGTTGTTAATCCCGGCAAAACAGTTGGATATGTTGATGGTCTGGTTGAGCTGGAAGCGTTCCAGGTCTTTTCCGGTACACTTCTGAATGCTTCCTTCTACACCAAAGGGAAATTCGAGAACTAAAGGATTTGTCGATGCACTTATCCGGTGCGGCAATCGGTCCTTTCAAGTAGAAAGCGTCAAAAAAAAGAATTTAATACTGTAGCAACAGACAGGGCAGGTCCATTCGGGCTTGCCCTGTTTTATTATCATTTTCCGTTTACTGTTTCGGGAAGGTGAAATGTGATACTCTTCCAGCGAAGAAGGTCAGTGAAATACGATTGTTTTTTTGTAACTATTCAGCGATGTTTGATTATTGCAGAAATTAAGGTTGTGTGTAGGGTCCGCTATTGCGGACCACCGCAAAAAAAGGAGGCTCCACCTCCCATCGTGGTCCGCAATAGCGGCCCCTACGCCAACGCTGAATAGTTACGTTTTTTTAATTGAAAATATTCGATGCAGGCAGCTGCTGGACAACAATTAGAACCGGATAACAGACGAAGAAGTATTTTCTCTGTGGTTGGCTCGCTGCGCGCTTCACTACATACCGGTGGGATTATCTTCAAAACAAGTCTGGAAGAAAGACTTGTTTACCGTGGAGATTTTTTCTTTGCAACATTTATCAGATTCCTGCCAATCATCACCCAGGTTTTTCTCTGGTATCAGGTGTATGCAGTTGGGACAAGTGGAGAAATCGCAGATCTTAACGGATATACGTATCAGGATATGGTTGCCTATTATCTGCTGGTTATGATCGCCCGAGCGTTTTCGAGTATGCCGGGGCTTGCCAGTGGGATCTCAGCAGAAATTCGAGATGGCAGCATCAACAAGTATCTGACCCAACCGCTGGATATGATTGGCTATCTGTTCTGGCGGCGTCTGGCCCACAAAATAGTCTATTATCTGACTGCAATTCTCCCTTTTGCGGTAGTTTTTTATCTTTGTAGAAGCTTTTTTCCGGAAATTCCCGATGCAAAAGTCTGGGCTGCGTTTCTGCTCTCACTGTTGTTCGGCTTTCTGATCGGATTTTTACTGGAATCACTGATTGGGTTGATCGGATTCTGGTTTCTGGAAGTTAGTTCCCTGCTGTTTATCTATATGATGTTCAACTATTTCCTCTCGGGGCATATGATACCTCTCGACTGGCTGCCTTATTGGATTACCTGTTGGGTTCACTACCTGCCGTTTAAGTATCTGGCTTACTTTCCGGTTGCAATTTATCTTGGAAAAATTCCGGCAGAGAACCTTTGGTGGGAAATCGGTGTCCAGTTTATGTGGGTTGCAGGGTTGCTCATCGCTAACCGCATCGCGATGAAACGTGGTCTGAAAAGATACGGGGCATATGGTGGTTAAGCAACAAAGCATGCAGCTTTATTGATCTATACACCCAGCAATTGCATCTGCGGCGTAATGACGTCACTATATTGTTCCCGCCTGTTATTTTCTGAAACAGGCAATCCGGGAATATTAACCTGTGGGGCAGATGGTATCAGATACCGAACTTCCCGCGAGTTAATATTGCGGACTTGCCTGATACTGTTGAATTGGAGTGACCATTTCACTCTCGGATTATTTTATGTCTTGCCAGGAAAAAACTACGTTAGAACCTTCTACTGAATCTCCCACGCCTGCTGAACCTGTTTCACCGGAAACAGAATCGGCGGCAAGTGAGGCCTGCATCAGTGTGCCACAAGCTTCGCTGTGCACAGCGGTAACTGCCGAGGCAACGGCTGGGCTACCGGAACCATCCAGGCATGAGCCAACAATTTATAACCGTGTTTTCTGGTGGGCTTATGTTGCAAATTTGCTGTTGGTTTCTGCCAATGCAATGACATTTCGCTTTGCGGAATTGATCAATCTGCTTGGCGGAACGCAGCAGGTTGCGGGGATGATTGTATCTATTGGTGCGGTCAGTGCTTTGGTTGGCCGGCTGTTTCTAGGTCAGTGGATGGACCGGTTCGGTGTTCGGCCACTATGGCTGATTACTTCAATGATTATGATCATTGGAATTCTGATGATGGTTTTTATTCCGTCACTCGGTTTTTCGATGTATCTGGGACGCGCCTTGTTCATATTCGGAATTGGAGGCATGTTTGCCTGTTCGATAACGCATATTCAGAATCAGGTCCCACCTCATCGTAGAACGGAAGTGATTGGCTCCCTCGGCTCTTCCGGTTTTCTGGGGATGATTGTTGGCTCGCAACTGGGGGATCTGATTTTAACGAACACATCCGATTCGATGCTTCGATACTGGATTCTGTTTGGTACCGCAGCCTTGCTGGCGTTCATTTACCTGATGATTGTCTTCTGGCTTACTCGTAAAGATGTGCATACCACAAGCCACGAAACTCCTTCTGCTTTCCCGTTGCTTTTCAAATACTGGCCGGGCGGCGTCATGCTGGTTGCGATGATGATGGGGATGGGTTTTACAAGTACAACGGTTTTTTTAACTCGATACGCAACTTCCATGGGACTGCGAGGTGTAGGAACCTATTTTACGGCCTACGCGGTTACCGCGTTTTTAATACGGGTAATGACCCGCCACACGAGTAAAATTTACGGACGACATCGCATGATTATCGTTGGTATGCTCGGGCATATTGTTGGTCACTTCTGGCTCTGTTTTGTTGCTCAGGAGTGGCACTTTATTATGCCGGCCATGTGTAGCGGGTTTGCACATGCTTTACTGTTTCCATGCGTTGTTTCTTTAGGGACCGAAACATTCCCGGTTCGATTTCGAGGAACCGGCACGACGTTACTGCTCTGTTTTCTGGATTTAGGAGGGTTGCTCTCTGCCCCACTATTAGGAGGGATTATTGATCATATTGGTTTCTCTGCCATGTTTGCGACTACTGCGATCAGCTTTTCTGTTGTGACACTCTTTTACGCAGTAACAACCGGGCGCAAGATTGATCCAGAGATATTACATCACTCCCAGAGAGCCGTGTGAGTATCCCGCCGGACTTTACTAACAAAACAGCCCACAGAAAAGATTCTGTGGGCTGTTGCTGTTTTGAAGTTACCTGATATTACCGAAAACGGTATCCCGGATTGCTCTTTTTCCAAGTTGCATCAGCCAGTTGATCGTCCAGATGAAGTTCTTTGAATGAATAGCATTCAATGAGTGTTTCTTCTTCCATATCAACGGTATTTTCTGTCGGCCAGGTATAATTTCGCACATAAACAGGAATATGCAATTCGTCATCGATAATGGTAATTGTCCGGCGATATACCGGGGAATCTTTAGCAGAACAGTATTCGACGATAATCTGAGTGCAGGGGCGTTTATTGTATTCCACGTTTTCCTTAATCGTACAACACGGCATCTGCTTCAATTTCAAATCTCTCTGTCGATTCAGGATAATCTCCTTGGCCAGATTTGCAATCCCTGCCTGTGCAACCGAATGGCGGGATTCAGCCATGGCGCGATCCCCGTTGGGGTCCAGTTTAATCGTTGGCAGAAAGCGACCTTTCAGCCCTCCCAGTTTCACGAGCATTCGCCCGTCGTTCTCGTTTTCAGAGAAAAGTAATTGTCGTCCCTTGTCGCCGGTGCGCCATTTCATATAGACAGAAAAAGGAGCGTGGCGCAGTTTTAACTCGATTTCCTGTTGATCCTGCATTTCACCATTGATGCGTTCCAGCCGTTCAAAGACAACTGAATAGCTATCATACTTTTTCAACTTTTCAATACCACGTTCCAACTGACTTACCATGTAAAGCAGTGCATATCGGTTTGTGAGTTCTGTCATCTTCTCAGATGTCGAACCTGCGAGAGGCTCTGCTTCTCCGGGATCCGGGACTTTTTGTGATTCTACCTGAGATTGAATGACTGATACCGGGAGGTGAGACAGATCGTGTTGTTCAACATAAGCGAGGTTTGTTGGGCGGTTATCTTCGGCGGCGACGGGTTCGTAACTGTAATACCAAAATGCAAGCGCTCCTCCAGCGATCATAGCCGCGGCGACATTTCGCTGGCGTGTTCCTGGTTGACGTTTGGAAGATCGATACTCTCTCATCATGAGAAATATCCTCAAGTTAGCACCCGGCTCTATCAGAAATCAGACAGTCTATGTCTCTCCGTGACATTCAATGTGTCTCTTATACGAAATCAGCCCAGAAAACGGGGATTGGCATTTATCATCTTCTCTGCACCGCAACAATAAAATCGATGACAAACTCTTTGGAATCCCGACAGCTTTCCGGCCTGAATTAGCTGTATTCTTTTAAGTCTTCCCTGTTAGTGAATACTCTGTTTTTGATCTGATGACCAGGTGATGGGGTTTGACAACAAGCAGAGCCTTTTCGGATTCGCTTCTTGCGGAATCGGCTACGGTTATCTTTCGTGACGTACTCTCTATTTTCGGCTCAATGAGATGAGAAAATCATGTATTAACCGTCAGATCAGAAAACTGGCGCATCAGTTTTATTGAGATTGCTGAGAAAACTTTGAGCAGAATCCCCAGTTTCATAAACCGGAAAAGTAAGGCTATAGTTCTTCGTCGCTCTATTTTGCCCGTTTTGAATCCACTGCTCTTTGTAACTTCAGCAGAACGAGTGTTCCGGGAGGAGGAACCAAATCGCTATTTGCCTCGAATCCACGATTGGCATCTGAAGCACTACTGGGAATTGCAACGTCAATCATTGCAGAAGCGAAATTGGCAACACAAATATAATCGCCTCCCTCTGCAAGATAGCGTTGTTCTCCCGTTTGGGGGTCCTTTTGAAGTTGGCTTCCCGCAAAAACCCAGTCTGCTTTCAGCAACCGGGGCTGAGACTGCTTGTATATTTTCTCCAACGCATCACGATATTTTTTATCTTGAGAAAGCTTTTGCAAGCGTTTCAACTCTTTGGAACTGAGCGTCCCATAGTATAAAAGTTCCCGCCGTCTGCGGTCGTATTTCATCTCACAATCTTCAGGAATGACAAGTTCAACAGGTTGCCTGGCAAGTGGTGTGTAAAAGTAGCGTCTGGTTGCGGTGCGAACCCACTTGTGGGCATCAGAGCGGATCAGCTTTCCCTGTTTGTTGATATAAATCACGGTGATTTCAATTTTTTCACCTGTGGGAGGCTGGTATTCAGGATTAAACGAAACCGGCTTGCCTGGCTTGGCTTTCAATGCCAGCAGGCCGGTATGAATTGGATATGCCTTGCAATTGACTGCAATGATCGATTCGTGTTCCTTGCTTTGTACCCGGCAACAAAGCATTTCCAGCAACCCTGCATTCAGCACGACAGAACCCTGCAAATACAGACACTTTTCTTTCGGGTCCAGGAAAAGTGTTTTCTGTACATTCAGCGGTACTGCCTGTTTCGTCAACTTACGAAATTCAGCCGGTATTTCCTGCCTGGTTTCTTTTGATTTTTCATCAGCAAAAGTACCACCACTAAGAAAAGAGATAGCTGCCATCATAAAAACAAGGATAATTGTTCTGTGGAAAGTCTGATTCATTTACTCGGTCCTTGTTTCGCTAATGTGGAGGCCTGCTCAGATTATTTCAAAAAGAGGATATAACTTCAATGAGTCTTTCTTGTTTATTTCTCCTACCCTCCAGCTACTGCAACTTCGAAAAATAGAGCTGGCTTAATGTTGGAGTCTGTGAAAGGTTGTTCCAAACAGGAATCCTGACAGAATATGGCCCTTCTTATAACAGAAATACGTTGTCAGCTGGAGAATTAAAGATAACTAACGATTATTCCGATATTACCGGTTATACGGTCAGATTCATGGGAGAATGTGTCGGGGTTTCCCGATTTCTCCCTATGTTCTTTTACATCATAGCAGGATGACGATGCCATGCTCGCACGAGCCGGTTTGCTTATTGTATTCAGTTGCGTGGTTTGTGTACTGAATAATTCTCTATCAGCCCAGCAGCAATCATCCGCAGCAGAGATTCATGCTTCTCCGACTGATGAATCTTCAATGACCGCACAGCAAATTCAAATGCGATTCCAGCAACTGGAAGCAGAGTTGCAGCAACTTCGATCGGAGAGGGCCGTTATTTCTTCCGGTTATTATGAAATGCACGGCAGGCGGCCTGCGTTGAAGCAACTCTCCGTCGAGCAATGCGTCGCTGAAAACTGTACAGAAAGTGCCGGCTTTTATTTGCGAAATCAGAAAGATGAATTTCCGACAGTTCAGATTTCGGGATTCATCCAGGTCGATGCCGCCCGTTTTAATCAATCTGCTACAAGCATTAATACAGTAGGAGATGCAGATGATGGAGCAGATTTTCGCAGAGCTCGTCTGATGGCTAAAGGGCATGTCGCGGATAATGTCAGTTATCTGGTTGAGTTTGATTTTGCTTTTCCCGGTCGTCCCAGTTTCATGGATGTCTGGATGGAAATTGAAGATTTGCCTCTTTTAGGAAATTTACGAATTGGGCAATGGCGGCAGCCATTCGGCATGGATGAATTAACCAGTGTGAAAGAACTGACATTTCTGGAACGTGGTTTACCTTTTGCATTGGCACCGTTTCGTCAAATAGGAATTGGAATACATGATTCCTACGAGCAGACAGGAACAACATGGGCAGTCTCGGCATTTCGTTATCCAACCGATCCTTTCGGTGGAAATATTGGCGATGCCGGAGGGGTTTCACTGGCATCTCGAATTACAACATTGCTTTATGAAGACGAAGCAACTAAATCGCTGGTCCATTTTGGAGCTGACTACGCTTTCATCGACCCTTCTACCGATTCTTCCCGGTTCAGAAACACGCCGGAAGTTTTTGGATCTTTCCAACCTGGAGCAACAAATCCCTCCAATCCAATTCCTTTTTTTGCTGATACCAACGTCATTCCAACCAATAATTTTCAATTAGTCAATCTGGAATCGGGGTTCCGAAAAGGTTCGCTTTCCGGTCAGGCAGAATGGCGATTTGCTCATGTCGAACAGGTGGGTGGCTCATCGCCTAATTTTCAGTCTGCCTACGCTCAACTTTCCTACATTCTGACTGGCGAAGTTCGACCTTACAATAAAAAAGGAGGCGTGTTTGGTCGCATTGTTCCCAACAAACCGTTTAAGCCGGGTTGTGGTACCGGTGCGTGGGAAACTGCTGCCAAGCTATCCTGGCTTGATCTGGATGATGCAAATATCGCCGGGAACCGACTGACCAACGCGACACTAGGGTTAAACTGGTATCTCAACAAGCGAACTAAATTCCAGTTTAATTACATTTATTCTCTGCTGGATGGAACTGCAATCCCTCGAAGCAACACAAATATTGTTGCCATGCGTGCTCAAATTGATTTCTAATATCAAACTAACTTAATTAAAAACGTAATTACTAAGCGGAGAGTGACTGGACATCTCATTACATCTGGGGGCAAAATGTCACCAGCCGTCTCGTCATTTGCTCGCAACACCTCCGACAATTTGTCTCCAGCCACCCACCACTGAGCCTTAATTAAAAACTATGCAAAGCGATCAGAATCAGCCGCAGTTCTTACGTTCTCTCTGTAATGGAACATATATCGTTTATCGATGGACGGCTGCTTATATAGTTGAAGTCGAACAGTTATTGTTAAGAGCGATCTTAATTCCGGCAAACAGTCTGCACCACTCAAAGAGCAGGTACTTTTTCGAGCCAGGAGTTTTCCCGTTCTAACATGCGGGCGGCTCGTAACAGTTTCTCCTCGCCTAACACGGGGCCAAGCAGTTGCACTCCCAGCGGTAAGCCTTCTTTGCTGAAACCACCCGGCAGGGACATCGCGGGGATGCCGGCGAGGTTGGCACCGATGGTGAAAATATCTGCCAGGTACATCGCAAGAGGGTCGTCAATCAGTTCTCCTTTTTTGAATGCGGGAGCGGGAGTAACCGGCCCGATAAGCAGATCAGCCTTTTCAAAAGCGTTGAAATAATCCTGCTGAATCAGCCGACGTACTTTTTGTGCTTTCAGATAAT
>WFOZ01000110.1 GCA_015487825.1 Planctomycetaceae bacterium | reverse complement strand
GTTCATACATCATCGTGCATCCTCGCACATAATGAACGCAATGTGATTAGCCAAGCACCTGACACTTGTTCGATTGCCCCGCAAGTGGCTCAGTGCTCCGTCCCCGCAGGCCAACATCTTTTGTGCAATACCCATCCCCCCGAAGCCGAGGGCTTATTCGTTACATTCAAGCATCCCGGCGTGGTCTATTTTATCCGTTTCCATTCTTGTCTTTGCCCCCATTCACCATCGTCCTCTTGCCCCTGCATAATCATCGATGAATCATTTATTTCTACTATCCTGCTAATTCCCTCTTTACCAACATTTCTTGGATCTCTTGAATCTGTCTTAATAACAGTAATGAGTAGATCATCTTTTATTTTCCAGGTACCTGTCGTTTCACTACTACCAAAAAGGCTTACAAAATTTGCAGAATAGGTAAAATCTTCCGAGAACGTCGTTGTTCCTGCTGCTATGCCTAGACTAATTTTCCAGGTACCCACGAGTTTTTCGGCATTATCTGCCTGGTTGCTACATCCCATCGTCAATGCAACACAAGTAGCCATCAGGCAAAAGATAAAGCGCTGTGCGAAGAATCGCATATTTCTTTCCTCCGTGTGTTTGTGAGAGAAGCATTTTATAAAACATGCACACTTAAAATGGCGATGCGGTTCTGCCTGCCCCTACTTTACAACCAGCTCACGAATGCGCTCATAGTTCTCGGCGCCCGTAACAAGCTGCGACAGGTCCATACTGGAATAATTCGCTGCAATCTCGATATTGATGTTGCGGGCACGCTTCACGGCTTCCGGGTGAGACGAGTAAATACTGGCAATCTTTTTCAAGGCCTTCTCCTTCAGCCCAGCTTGGGGATTTGCCGTTTTTTCTGCCAGGAGCGTCCACATCGTTGCTGCTTCGCGCGGGTCATAACCAGCTTCCGTCATATAAAACAGGCCTACACGGTCAGCCTGACTCTCCCGCTTTCTGCTAAACGAGTTGGAAAGAGCTCCTTCTCCGAGTTTGGCAACCAGGCTGACCGGAATGCTAAAACCTCCGATCTCGATATTTCCGGCTCGTACCTCTCTGCCAGTTACAGTTGATATTGCCTTTGTTAAGAGTCCTGCACCCAACTTGGCCTTTTTGAGCTTATTTTGTTCTTTAAACCGCCGCAGTCCGTGCTTGTGCGTCACGTGAGCGATCTCGTGCGCAAGCACGGCAGCAAGCTGCGCTTCGTTTGCCAGGGTTTGCAAGAGCCCGGTGTGCACGATCACTGTGCCATCTGGGAATGCAGATGCATTAAAAGAAGGGTCCTCCACCACATAAAAACGATAATCAACTCTCGTAGGATCATCTTCTGGTAAGTCATCTGTCCATTGAGGAATAAGCCTGTACCCAAGCTCTGTAACATAGGCTTGCAGGTCCAGATTGGGCGTCAGCATAAAGTTTGTGTCACCAATTTGCATGCGACCACCACTTAAAGTCTCAGGGGGCTGGAATCCGCTGTTGATGGCTGCCTTTATCGCCTTATCTTCTTTGGTAAAAAGGTTCGGCCAGGTTTTAACTTTGCGGGCTCGAATGAGACCATCAGCATCCCGCGAACCTTCGATTTCCACGAACGATCCAAGCTGCATATAGTCGAACGATTTGAAGGATTTCTTCTTCCACGGCCCTGCCCCTTTAATGGTTGCCCCTTTAGCCAGCACAACCCGCCGGCCATCAATGGTAGCGACCGGGTCCTCAAATTTCTCATAAATTCCATTCAGTTTCACATGCCAATTTTTTAGCGTCGTCTGTAAACGAACTTCAAAAAACGTGAAACCACTACGCGTCTTCTCCCCGTCGATGAGCACTTCCATTCCCGGCAGAAAGCTGGACGGATCGGCGGGTTTACCTTTCTTGTTTTTCAGGACAATATCGTCTGGCAAGCGCACTTCTGTATAAATGTTGGTCGACAGGTCTCTTTCCTTAAAGGAAACACGCATGGTTTCGTATGGTGCCACAAACTCCAGGAGTATTGCGGCCTTCTTTTCGAACGGGATACCGACTTCACGCTGACTGTAGACCAAACTGACATTCGATAAGCTTATGCACAGAATGAAGATAAGTGTGTATAGTTTCCTTATCATTGGACCGTACCTCCCAGAAGTTTTTTGTTGTATAACGTGCGTATGGCTCGTCATTCTTTGATTTCTTCTCATCGACGGCGATTTGGGGAATGCCCCCCATATGCTGATACTTGGTCTTCTTTCCCCTCACATCGCTTTCGTCTTCACGCCCTTTGCCACGGTTCTCCTCCATGCGTATGACACCAGCAGGATAATTGCCCAAACTGCCAGCAGCAAGGACATTCCCTCTATGATTTTGTATGCAATCACGCTGCGATTGACTTGAGCTGCGCTGCGATACACATCACTCCATACATGAGACGCCAGACCTGCGAGGACGATCGTGGAATCCGGAGCATAGTGGTTCAGGGTATTTTGGGCTTTTTCGACAAAAGGTGCTTTGACCCGATCAAAAACTTGGTTAACAAGCGTAGCTCTGAAATCAGATGGTTCGAAAAGTTGTAGGGTATTGAGGCTGCTGAGTAATGACTGGGCCTGCGCCACTTCAATCTTTTCATCTATGCTGTTCGTACCCAACAAGCTGCTTGCCTGAGCCAGACCTACGGTTAGCATATTTTCGCCCACATCATCAAGAACCTGCAAACCGACGTGGCTTACTGAAATCTGAAAACCCGTATAGACGCCGATGACCAATGAAACGATGAGTGTACCCATCAGCATCAGGGCCTTGAAAAAGCCTTTATCGTTCGCAGAAACGTTCAGCCACTTCTTACGATTTGACAGTATGTATATGACGATACTCAGGACAACAAAAGTCAGGGTAATCAACACCATATATAATAAAAAGCGCCCAAGATAACCTGTTACAGTTGCAAGTAAATCCATATTCCTCCTCGAATGGATAATAACCCTTAATGCCCTGCGCCGATGCTTAAAAAATCGATGCAGGGCTCTTCAGGGATGGCTCATGAATTGCCGGCAGAGCGGGCCTGGATGTTATTCACCGCATTGCGGATGTCGATAAAAAGGAGTATGAAACCCCATGAGACCGTTGTGATAACGACTCCGACAATGATTCCAAGCAATACGCCGAAAAAACCTATGGCATTATAACCCAGAACTACACAGCTGATAACCGTAACGATCATGGACACCCACAATAGGCCTTCGAGCATCTTCAAAAAAATATTGAGAACCAACTCGGATAACATTGCACTTTCCTCCTTCACTTAGGGTGATTGATAGGTTTTGTCCGTTTTTGCTGGACATAAATTAAATCCCACTGTATAATTGAGATTCTTACATGCGGGAAGCAGGTGAAATGATTAGAAATCGTCCTTTTTGCTTGTATAGTCTTTCAACTGCTCGGAAATATGGAAAAATTGACTCATTTTTTAATGTCATGTTACCGGGAAAGGGTGTCTTGATGGGGCGGGCTGTACGGATCCGGGATGGGCGTCTGGAACGCAATCCGAATAAAAAGGCTGTAGCCGAGCTTGTGCAAAAGATAAAAGACAATGACAACAACTCAATCCAGTTGCTTGTGGAATGGTGTCATGACCGAATTCTATTAAAAATACAAAGTGAGTTATCCGGTTTTCCGGCGTTGTGGGAGGATGTTTTCTGGGAAACTATTGAAGGGTTGATCGTCAGTATCAAAAATGGGAAATATGAACAATCCGGGGCTACCTTAGCGGCGTACGTTTTCGGGATCGTCAAGAACAAAATTCATGATACGCGCAATAAGGAGCACAAAAATAAATTGAATGACAGGTTAGTAAATGAACGGGATGACAAGCATATCTTTCCAGCCAAAGATATCAAATTTGATTTGATGGGATTCAATAAGCACACACAGCAGATGGAATCCATTCTTACGATATGTCTGAAAAATATGAGGAAGAGTCATCGAGCGCATGTAAAGGCTATTGAGATGTTCTATCTTGAGGATTTGAGCCTCAAGGAAATCGCCACCCGGATGAACCTGACAGTCCAGAAAGTCATTGATCTGAAAACTTATGGGTTGAAAAAACTTCGTCAATGTCTGGATGGGTACAGGGATTAAATAAATCTTTCCATATTTAGGATTATGTGAACGACGCTCTTTAGTGGAAGTTTACTGAAACGAATGATAGCCGAGGACTATGATGAGTTGCAAATACGAGAATAATCGAAACGAGATTATCGATCAATATATTCGAGGAGAGTTGGACGAAGCCAGGCAAGATGATTTTGATATCCACGTTTATACCTGTGATATCTGTTTTGCAGAACTGCGCTTCCGGCAGTCACTCGTCAGCACACTGCGAGGGGAACACACCGCGAAACGCAAATCAGAAAATCGTGCCTACAATATTATTCTCTCGCTGGCTGCATCGATTGTTATCGCACTGTCGTTATGGGGAGGTTATAAAATCTCTCTTCCACCTTATTATGAACAAGCAAGATTAACCGAGAGTGACCTGAAAGAAATATCCGTTGGTTATAGAAATTTAACTGCACAAACTGAGCTCGAAAACTTCGCTAAGGCGTCTGAGGCGCTGCAGAAGGCCCACAAGAAGGCTTTATGGGGATTCAAACCGTATTTTGAACGGTCTCAGGTCGAGACTGCCATCGAGTACCTCACTGAAGCGTACCTGGAAGAGACAGACCATATCAAGCGAAACAGGATCGCTTACATTTTAGCAAAAGCGTACCTGATGTTGCAAGATAAAACATCTGCTTGCCTCTGGTTGAGCAAAATAGTAGCGCACACAAGAAAGGTGCCGGGCACGGATGCTTTGATAGCCACCCTCGAGTGCAAAGCGCCTTAGCTTAGACTCATCTGGCCTGGGTTGCATCGGGCCATGTCACCGGCATCTTCAAACTACTGGCCAATCAACACAAACGGTGCCCAGTGCTTGGGTTCTACATATGCGGAGCCTGATTGGATCAACCGCAGTTTTACATCTCTCAGGGCGGCGTTTTTGGCCTCTCCTTTTAGCACACCCTGGAAAAACTTTGGCATCAGCTCACTCGGACTGTTTGCGTCAACTTGCCATAGGGATACGACCAAATTCTTCGCACCGGCATAAATGAAACCACGCGTCAAACTCAACAATCCCTCCCCGCGTAACAGCTTGCCGTAGCCGGTTTCGCAGGCACTCAGAACTACAAGGTCAGCATTCAGCTTGAGATTATAAACTTCTCCCAGTCGTAGTACGCCATCCTCCAATGCGGTACTGTCCTTCCGATCTGCCAATAACAGACCGGAGAGTGTGGGCGCTGCCGTATTTGCAAAACCATGGGTCGCAAAATGGATGTATCGATAATCTTCAAGGTTGTAGTGTTTGGCAGCGACCTCGGTGGCCTCATCGTCCAGAAA
>WFOZ01000109.1 GCA_015487825.1 Planctomycetaceae bacterium | reverse complement strand
GTGAGTGAGATTTAATTTGAGCTTCCAATAATCTTGGAGACCACATGGCGCATTCATCTTGTTGCTACGCAACCCAACCGCTAAAAGCGGATGGGCTACCCAATTATTTTAATATATCCTGCCACTTTTGCGCAGCATTTTGTTGATAAGATACTAAGCGAATTGAGTGGAAGAACTTTTCAACTTTCCGAAAGGACAAGACGATGGGCTTCAGTCCATGTTGGCGGTTCGCATTTTTCTGCAAGTTTGTGAATCACCCTTTCCGGGACAGTCTGCTCTCTCTGTCTGTTTTGTAATAAAATGTTATCGAAGGCAGGTTCTACATAGACGATTTCAATATGGGCATCGTAATCGGCGAAAAGGCTGATCCATCGCTGTCGTGTTTGCCGGGTAATGTTTGTTGCATTGAATGCAAACGAGATATTTTCCCGCAGATATTCCCGGCAGCGTTCTCTGGCCAGTTGAATTACTTCTCCCTGATTCGCCATCGCATCAATTTGAAGTTCCCGGCGTATTTCATCCAGAGAAATCACGGGATTATTATGGCTGTTTTTTGAAAGCCACGTATCTTTCCCGCTACCGGGAAGTCCGGATAACATGGTTACCGTACAGGAGTATTGTTCATGCGGCACATAATAAAGATCCGGTTCTTTTTGTCGATAATATAGAAAACGTGCGTGAGCGTTCGGAAAAGGGTAGGGCTGATTAAAGCAGTTATTTTCTTCAGACTCCATTTTCCAGAAGTGCAGGTTTTCTTCCGGACGTCCCATTTCTACGGTTGTTCTGCCGCGGGTATCGGCTGTCGCAAATAAAAACAGTAGCTCATTGTTAACAAGCCATGAAAGAGAAACGACTTCATGAGCAGGGTTTGCTTTTTCGAGCAGAAATGCAGGACGACCGTGGAAGCGAACCATTCTCGCGATCTCTTCTCGAGTTTGCAGGTCACAGCCGAGGTTTCGTAAAACAGAACGAGCAAGATGCTCTCCCTTCACGGCATGTTTGGGTGATGTAATACGCCCTGTTTGCTGATCGATCTGTGAAGTGAGTGGCTTGGCGGCATCGTGGAGCAGGGCGGTAAACATCAGAATCGTCCGCTGTTGATCATTCAATGAATCCCATTCATCCAGTCGTTGCAACTCGCAACAGACCATCTTTGTATGTGTCCAGACATCTCCTTCAGAGTGCCAGTCTTTATCCTGATTGCATTTCGCCATTTCCCGGCCCCAGGGCTGGTCGGAAGCCCAGGCTACAATATCGTCCGCACATGCCCGTGAGAGCTTTTCCCATTTCATGACCAGATGTCCGTTCCTTCTGCCAGTAAGTTGGGAACAACAGGCTTCTGTTGCCAATGCAGGCTTTGTTTAATTTTCTCTACAAATTCAGGCCGGACAAATTTCGCTCTTCCGGTCACAACGTCATCTGCTTCAGTTCGGAAATAGAGGCCTTCCATCAGATTGTCGGTTTCACCGGTAAATGGATTTTCAAATTGACTATTGAACGCGGAGGGGCCAATCAGATTGATAAGCTGTTTTTTCTTTACTGCTCCGGTTTGAATCACAGGAACTGTGTGAATCCCGGTCCCTTCAAGCATCGTTAATCGTCGCTCCAGGCTCAGAAAAACCTGGTTTTGTTTGTCGTAGATATCGAACTCGAAGAAGTAATGAGAAAGAGAGCGATAATGCACGGAATGTTTCGCGTAAACCCATTCGCCAAACAGAATGAAGTCGGTACCCAGCATCTTTTCTAAAACAGGCCGCTTTACAACGGTCCATTGTTTGAATAAGTCGTACTGCGAGTGCATTGCTTCCGAAATAATATGCCCCCGGCACTGAAGTATCATCTGGCCGTCGGAAGCAAGGTGAATTCCGACGTTGGTACCATCAATTTTTTCTTCAGTAATAAGCGTATCATCGGCAATAAACTGATTCGATTCTGCCTCCCCCATATGTTTGTCGTCATCTGTACCTGTCGAGCCGAACAGATGCGGTGTTCTTGGATATTTTACGAAATTGTCGTATGAGCCCCCCATGATGTCTTCTCCGGAAACGGGCTTGTTTTACTCGTCCCCGTTCTGATCGCTTTCCCAGGCGGCTTTCACCAGTCTGGGGACCATTTCGCCTGCGGTTCCCTGCAGCCAGTATCCATCGCAGGGTTGGGGATCGATATTGATAATTGTGGCTCCGGCTGCAGAGGCATATTCGGGGATCATTGCAGCCGGGTAGACTGCCCCCGAAGTTCCTACCGAAAGCAGCACATCGCATTGTTCTGCTGAGCGACACGCATCGGACCAGGTTGGTTCAGGCAAATCATCGCCAAACAGGACAATATCCGGGCGGTAGTTAATGTTGAGGTCGAATGAATAAAACTGTCGAAGTGAATTCAGCAGCGAGAGAATTGAACGCTGCATATCCATATATTCCTTCAGCAGTGCTGCAACAGCAGCAAGGTCCTGATGTTGGAATTGTCGGATTTTCTTTCCGGTGGAAACATCCTGAATATCAAAAAGAGAACCGTGCACTTCCAGCACCCGGGTTGAGCCTGCCAGTTGGTGAAGCCTGTCGATATTCTGGGTAACGACTGTTGCTGAAACATATTGTTCCATCCGCGTAATTGCCAGATGGGCTTCATTTGGTTTGGCAGCTGCGATTGGGGAAATGACATTGTAAACAAATTCTGCAACTCGATGAGGGTTCGTTGCCGCCATCTGCAGCAGTCCTCTCCAGTTCGCAAACTGTTCGGGAGGAAACCGTTTCCAGAAACCGTCCTCATCCCGGAATGTGGGGATGCCGCTTTGTGCTGAAACTCCTGCTCCCGAAAAAACAACCACCTGACGAGCATTTCGCAATGCCATCACGGCTGTGATCCAGTTATCTGAATTGCTGACACTCATGATTATTGCGATTTGTACAAATTTCGTAGCTATTCAGCAATGTTTGGGTTATTGCAGAAATAAATGTTGTTTGTAGGGTCCGTTATTGCGGACCACCGCAGAAATAGGAGGATCCACCTC
>WFOZ01000108.1 GCA_015487825.1 Planctomycetaceae bacterium | reverse complement strand
GATTTAACCCCCAACGCAATAAAACAAAATAGACAAGCTCGGGAAAGCGTGTAAGGATTTGTAATACCCGAGCTACAGGTGCCATCTTAATTTTGTGAAGTGCTTTAGGAAGGATACCAAAAACCTGGCTCATATTTACACTGGCTACTCCTACCATATCGCCAACATAATCAAGATTCACAATTGAAAATCCCGCTTCCCTGAACATCTGTTTGAGGCAAAACGATGTATATCGATGGAAGTCAAACGGTTGTTCGTGCTCCCCGATAGCAAATGGTACAGTTCCAATTAGTACCCCGCCAGGTTTGAGCAAACGATGAATTTCTCGAAGCGCAACCTTTGGTTCATAAAGATGCTCCAATACCTCCGTCAACACGACGCAATCAACTGTTGCATCTTCGAGTGCCAGCCGGTAATCATGGATTTCAATATCAGGTCGGCGAGAATGTGTTTTATTTGCTGGCGGATAATCTGCAGCAATATAATGGGTAAATTTTTCTCGTAGTAACGGCTCGAGTGGGCGGTCTCCCGAACCATAATCAAGAACAACATCGCCAGGGGGAAGGCTTTCAAAATAGTAAGAAAATTTACAGAACTTAAGAACTCGAGGTAGCGGATTCCAAAAGATGGAATAATAATACCCTTTACGATTTTGTTGAAGTGCCAGCATATACATATATATTATCGCCAACAATTTACAGTGTCATATATACATTCAAACGCTTCAGCCATTAATTTCACATCAAACTTATATGCTTGAGCCTTTCTTTCAGCTATCTGTTTCTTGTCCTTTAAGTCCCCAGATTTCCATAGACGATAATAATGTTCCAACCGCCGTGTGAGACCTCTGACACTCCCAACCACATCATCAGGACTCAGTGGCTCTATTATCTCGGTAATACCTCCACCATCCTGCATCACAATTGTTGGTTTACCAAGAGCAAGCGTTTCCACTGCTACCAGCCCAAACGGCTCTCCTTGTGATGGAAAAACACATACATCCATGGCAGATTGAAATGCTGCGACATCGCGTTGATAACCAGCAAATTCAACGTAATTAGACAATTCCATCTCTCGAACCATACTTTCAAGTTCGGCTTTAAGAATCCCGTCTCCAACAATTAAGAGGCGACAATCATTATGCACTTTCATAGCCGCGAAGGCAGTAATCAACCGGTCAATACGCTTAAATGCAGCCAACCTACTGATCGTTCCAATAATAAATTTACCCTCCCATTTTGGAAGACGAACAGGCTTAACATCATCCTCTGGAAATCGAATTCCATTATATACAACCTTATTGGGCACACCTTGAAGGCCATAGCGGGCCAAAGCAAGGCGTCGCGAATAATGAGAGTTGAATGTTATATATCGCACATCACGATTCAAAAACCACTTCATGAAGGTACGCTTTATCTTATCTCGCCAAGTTGTCTCACGCCCATGGCCAAAATTTCCATGTTCAGTAAATACTATTGGGCGTCCAGACGCACGTGCAAAGCGAGCAAAAGTCGGATTGAAGGTGTGCATGTGTATAACTTGGGCCTCTTTCATCACTGAACGGATTTCACGCCAGCGAAACCAGCCCGGGTCAAAACCGTTTTTGAGCCTCGCGTCGATAACGGAATGCCCTACTTCTGCGAATAATGGTGCCATGTGCCCTCTCCCCTGCCCTACAAGCACCCGAACATTTTCTCCACGTCGGCGCTGCTCGCTTGCCAGGTCCAGTACCAACTTTTCGATGCCGCCAAATTCGAGCGACCAAAGAACGTGGAGTATATTCATGACAATCCTAAACTTGAAGTCAAAGGCATGAAATAGGGAAGTAGGGAGCGATTATAAGATCTGGCGCGCTCTGTATAACAAAAGGCCTCTGCAACTTTTCCT
The DNA here is from genome assembly GCA_015487825.1 of Planctomycetaceae bacterium. Taxonomy (GTDB): domain Bacteria; phylum Planctomycetota; class Planctomycetia; order Planctomycetales; family Planctomycetaceae; genus Rubinisphaera. The sequence goes on along the minus strand of WFOZ01000108.1, from coordinate 658 downwards.
GGCATTTGCTTGGACTCGAAAGGAAAAGTTATGGTGATGCGATTGAGACGATGCAACACGGCTATCAAATTTCTGGCAATCGGGTCCGGCAATTTAATCGGTACCCAGGGAATTCTAATCCCCCGCACAGTAGTCACCACCTTCGCAGAAGACAACAATTCAATATTGTGCCCTATGCGATAATGGAGTTTCTCAGGCAGGAATACAGGATACTGGGAAAGATGCTCGCAAAGGAAATCAGAGAAAGTTTCCCAGAAGTCAGGCAAGAATGCCAGAATCTCCTTTCTTGTAGGACGATGAACAAACCAGGAGTCCCGCCATTCCATAATTCGGCTCAAAAGAATTCGCAGATGCGGTGCACTTGCCCCCAAAAAATCCAGATCGTAGATCAAAGCTTTGCCGTGTAGCAACAGACTGCGCAGCTTGCATATGCCGAACGCGCGCTCGACAGTCATATTTACCAGCATGCGCACCAAAAACTCTCGCGCCCACTGATGCATCAAAAAGTTATCGACACGATCTTCGCCATTACCTTCAGGCCGTAAGTCTTCACCTGCAAGGAGACGAAAATCATGGAAAAATGTGTAATCGAAACTTTCAATGAAAAGGGACCTAGGTGCTCCAAAAAGAGTATGGCAAAAAAGATAAGCATCTGGCT
>WFOZ01000107.1 GCA_015487825.1 Planctomycetaceae bacterium | reverse complement strand
TTCATTACCATTTGATGGAGGTAGTAAACTCCATTTCCCAGTTGAATCCAAGAAGACGACTTCTGTGGGATCAATTACACCATGCAAACGGTTTTCCATGTGCCATTCGCGAATTGATTCAGCAACACCAAGCAGCACATCCAGAAAGTCATCGAGCGTTTCCACTTCAGATAATGAATGCGACGACATTGGTGGTGGCTTATTATCATCCAGATCTTTGTGATTAGTCATTTTGCTGTGACTCTCGGTCGACTATTGATGTCAGTTGATGCAGAATAGCCGCTTTCGATTTTCGCTCTCGATGACGAAGTTCATCCAAGTCTTCAGAAATCTGTTGAAAAACGGATTCCAGATCACCGCAGGCCTTCAAATATTCTCCAAGGGCTTGCCATTCAAGTTCGACTTCTTCATCAAAGTTTTCACGATAACCATATTTTCGGACATTCCCTTCAATAGCCGCCTTTAATCGATCACTGAATTGTCCGCGAACTCTTTTGTAATAGTTTTCAACGTCCGTCACTTTAATATTAAGACAATTGGCTATTTCCGGGTTCGAAAGCCCTTCGATGACCTTCCCGTAAAACACACGAAACGCATCAACTCGCCCCTGTTTAAGGTAATCCTGCTGCAGTTTCTGTAAAGTGGTTCTCAATAATTCATCTGCCCATGCTGAGTAAAAGCTATCGTCAGAAGAGTCCTCCTGACGGCTTACAATATCTGCTGCGAGGTCCGGTGTGATGATCGCCATAATTTTTTCACGTCCGGATTGCACCCGGGCTCTGTTTGAGATCATATTTTTGACAACAGCGCACAACATTGTACTCAGTTTAGAACGTCTGTCCTTAAGCCACCGTGACAGGAGGTTTGCAGAAAGAAGTATTATGAAGACTTCCGCAGTAATGTCTTCGGCATCCGGAATTGATAAACGACCACGGCGGGCAGCAAAGCGAACGATTGGTCCCCAATAGTCGTCGAGAAATATTTTCCATTCTGCTGACTCATGATTATCAACAATCCGCTGAATCAGACTCTGCCGCGTTTGAGGAAATCGATTCACTGTCACAGGACCTTTTCCTTTGAATTGAAAAGTGTAACTTTCTTCGATTGTTCTCATCACTGACTTAGTATGTCAAGCGTTTGCTGTTTTAAGGGAACCTCTATTAATTCGAAAAGGAGCACAGACATTCCTGTCTGTCTTGTATGAGCATGCTCTATTTAAGGCAGACAAGAATGTCTACCCTCCGTTCAATTTTGTTTTTTTGAATTAATAGAGGTTCCCTTAATATTCACTCCTTCTTTTTCTTCAATTCGTTGAGTTCCTGTTCGATATCCATTGTATTGAGTTCATCCTGAAGGCTCTCTGTCTCAAATTGATCATCAAAGCCTACCAGTGCCTGATCACTTAAAGAATTCAATTCGTCAATAGCATCCGCTTCTGCTTCTGCCTCCTCCACTTTTTCACGAAGTCGGTCAAACTTGCGAAAGGCACTCGAACTAAACGGAGCTGTCTGCTGAGGAGTAAGTGACGAACTTGCTTGTTTTCTGATATCGGCTGTCCGTTTGCGAATTAATAAACCTGCCAGGTGTCGCTTTGCTTCAGCGAGCTTTGCTTTCATTGCAGAGAGTTGATGCTTTAGTGTTTCGCCAGCTTTTTTCACTGGTTCGAGTTGTTCACTCAGTGCCTGGCTGAGGTTTTCGTGTTCTTTCTTACGAGCTAAAGCTTTACGCGCCAGATGATCGTCACCGGTTTGCACCGCTTGCACTGCTCGTTGCTGCCACTGCTGTGCCTCTACGTCATTCTTGGTAAGTTCTCGAAATATCCGTTTCTCGCCTGCTATTGCCTTCGCGGTCTCTTTGGTGACAGTTTCGATGGAATTTTCCATCTCACGAATTGCCTGTTTCAACATGACCTCCGGATCTTCAAACTGATCGATCATGTCGTGCATATTGGCTGAAATAATGTCGTTAATTCGTCTGAAGATTTTCATCGTTTTTCCTGATTCTCTTTGAAGTCCTGTTTGATAGATTGGCTTATAGCCACGTTCTATCTTGGTGATGTAGCAGGAATCAGGATTCGGTCAGGAATTATTTCTTTTTTCTGAATTCTCTCAGCTATTTGCCACAAAACCGCTGGATATGTGAGAAATGCTGAGAAGACAGTGGACTTAAAGCATAAATTGGAATTCCGTCCTGTTCTTTGTTACTTTACCAGGATTGTACTGAGGAGAATTATTAAAGTATCATTTCTAAGGAACTTCAAATACGGCAGCCTGGAGATATCACATGTCTATCAAATCCTGCTCATTTAACTGTATTGCCTCTGGAATTATCCTGTTTGGCATCATGTCTGCGGGAGAAACTCTGAATGCCGGTGACAGGAAAGATCAGGCTCTTGCCAGGATGATTCTCGCGGACAAGGACTTAACAGATGTCCTGGACCGTGCTCGTAAAACCATCGGGACCGGGTTGAATGCCGGTGGAGGTTACGGAGAAGTGTGGATCCGCGACCTCGCAACATTCATCGAACTTGCTTGTGACGTCCACGACCCGAAGGTCATTCGTGAGAATCTCATAATGTTTTTCAGGTTCCAGGGCGAAAACGGAAACATTATCGATGGATTCATACCCGCAAGCCAACGCAATACTGCCTATGATTACATCTGTAAGAAAAATATCCCAGGTTATCTCGGACACAAAAACACAGTCGAAACTGATCAGGAAAGTTCGTTGATCCAGGCAGTTGCCAGATATGTCCGCTCGACGGGTGACGACACTTTATTTGACGAGGTCATTGATGGTCGAACTGTTAAACAACGCATGGCATTGGCACTTGAATTCCTGTTACGAGAGCGATTTTCGAAGAAATACGGGCTACTTTGGGGAGCTACAACGGCTGATTGGGGTGACGTCCAACCTGAGCATAAATGGGGCGTTGTTCTCGATGAACATAGCCACCGGGCAATCGACATCTATGATAATGCGATGTTTCTTGTAGCACTGGCAGATTATATTGCTCTTACGAAGAATGACTTGAAAGCCGTAGCTTACTGGACGAAAATACGCAAGGATATCTACAAAAACGTGCGACAACACCTTTGGGACGAAAAACGGACCAAGTTTGTTCCACACATCTATCTTGGCAATTCGCCATTTCCTGCAACCTTTGACGAAAATGCGATCTATTATCATGGCGGGACGGCTATTGCAATCGAGGCTGATCTACTTTCCCGAGACGAAATCTCCAGGTCACTTTCTACAATGCTCGATAATGTTTCGAAGGCTGGCGCAAAATCGATCGGTCTCACACTTTACCCTTCGTATCCGGCCGGCTATTTCAAGAACCCGATAATGGCGCAACCGTACTCTTACCAGAATGGCGGTGACTGGACCTGGTTCGGAGGGCGAATGATTCAGCAACTCATTCGCAATGGTTTTATCAAAGAGGCATACCGTGAATTGAGTCCGATGCTCAAGCGTGTCAACAAGAACGATGGATTTTACGAATGGTATACACTCGATGGTAAGCCCTCAGGTTCCGGGACCTACCGCGGTTCGGCTGGTGTTCTTGCCAAAGCAATTCAGATGCTGCAAGCCTGGGCCCAGGAAGAGCAACGCCATGTTGAGACGTTTTAAGATGTAAGGCAACACCAGGGCCAGCGCGCACAGTTGGGAGGAATTGGCAAGATAGGTGGTTGCGCATTGTGAGTGAGGTTGCCATCCTTTTTCCTTGTGGAACGTTTCAACAAACTTCAAGGAGGATTGATGATGGCGGCTCAGGGAATTCGGGAATTTGAAATTGATATTGAGGACCTACTTTCTCACTTTGAATCACTGGAAGATCCGCGATCTGAAGTGAATCGGCGGCAT
>WFOZ01000106.1 GCA_015487825.1 Planctomycetaceae bacterium | reverse complement strand
TTCGATGCTTTTGCGTTGCCGATTTTGATGAAGGGAAGCGGAAAAACGTTGGAGGAATTGCTGGTCGAACTGGGAAACCAAAGTGGTTTGCAGGGGATCAGCGGATTGAGCGGAGACATTCGCGATCTGGAACAGGCGGCAAGTGAAGGGCATGAACGGGCAGCGTTGGCGCTCAAAGTTTATGTCTCTGCGATCAGGCAATATCTGGCTGGTTACATCGCGGTTCTGGGCGGAATTGATGCGGTCGTTTTCACTGGCGGGATTGGCGAAAACAGTCGCTTTATTCGCGAACAGGTTTGTGCAGGGTTTGAATGGGCCGGCTTGAAGCTGGATGGATACAAGAATAAGTCGGCAACGGCAGACGAGCAATCAATTGCTGATGCGGAAAGCATAATTGATATTTGGATTGTGCCAACGAATGAGGAAATTGTTGTTGCAAGACAGACCGCAGCGGTGTTGAACGAGTCAAATTGAATTTTTTCGGAGAGACGTATTATGTTCATTGGACGCATTACAGGCAGTATTGTTTCGACACACAAAGTCGAATCGATGGTCGGCCAGACGCTGTTCATTGTTGAGCCGTTACGTATCGACGAAAAAAAGAAAGACTCTCTGAAATCAACCGGCAGAACGTTCATTGTTGTTGATGCGGTTGGGGCAGGCGAAGGAGAAATTGTGCTTTGTGTGCAAGGTTCTTCCGCCCGGTTTACCGATCAGACAAAAACATTGCCAATTGATGCGGCAGTGGTCGGGATTGTCGATTCGGTGCAGGCACACGATGCGGTTCTTTATGACAAATCCACGGAGGGGACATGAGTCAGCAAAACTTACAATTGAATTCTGTTGAAGGGGCTAAGAGGAATTGTCCCATTATCGCTGGATCGCTGATTTTAGGGGTCGTTATAACAGCGGGAATTATCATACCGGACAAAATTATTGAGAAGCCGATAGTAAATCCGTCATCTGTTTTGTTTGAGCTTGTTTTCGCTGGTGTATGTTTTTTGGCTGCCATGATTGTCCCAAATTTCATGGCGAAATCGATTCTTTCCAAAAACAAGCCAAGTAAAGATGAGGATTACCCTAACGCTTATCAAACGCAAATGATAATCAGACTAGCATTACTGGAAGCCGCTGCGTTTACAAATATCTTTGGGGTAACATCCGAGAACTACCCTTGGACATTGGGAATTATTATTGGGTTGATTCTAACAATGATTTTATTTTTCCCGACTCCCGGGCGGATTGATGCCTGGATCAAACAGAAGAAGGAACTGGCAGAATTTCCACAGCAGGATGCTGATTCAAATTAATGAACAGACTTTTCGTTACGGAGTTGTAACGGAATGATCAAATAAGAGGTGAGGTGTATTCGATGCAAACAACAGAAGCAGCTATCCGAAGCGTTGTTCAGGAAGTTATTTCACAACTGCGCACTGGCAATAACGGAAACGGTGTTCCTCGCGGGGAGCGTCAAAGTGGTGACTGGGGTGTGTTTAGCTGTGTCGAACAGGCAATCGCGGCGGCGAATGAATCGTATGCAAAACTGCGAGAAGCGACTCTTGAAGATCGCTCGAAAATTGTCGAGATCGTCAAACGAATTTGTAACGATCAGGCGGAAGAACTTGGTCGGCTCGAATACGAAGAGACCGGCATCGGACGACTGGCACACAAAATTGAAAAGCTGCAAATCATTCAGAAAGTGCCTGGCACGGAATGGCTGCGAACCGATGCGGTCAGCGGCGACCACGGTTTAACCATCACCGAATACGCACCGTTTGGTGTGATCGGCGTGATCACTCCCGTGACACATTCGCTGCCGACGTTGGCGGGAAATGTCATCAACATGGTCGCGGCTGGAAACACAATGGTCGTGAATCCTCATCCGAGTGGTGCAAAAATTGCGTGTGAAGGAACCCGCAGATTTAACCGAGCGATTTATGCAGCGACCGGGCTGGAAAATGTCATCACCATTGTTGGCAACCCCACGCTGGAAACGGCGGAGACGATTTTCAAACATCGTGGCGTAAAAATTCTTTGTGTGACTGGTGGGCCTGGTGTGGCAGGGGCGGCGCTGGCAAGTAAGAAAAAAGCGATTGTCGCTGGTCCGGGAAACCCTCCTGTCATGGTTGACGAAACGGCTGATTTAGATAACGCGGCTCGTTCAATTATTGCTGGTGGTGGATTCGATAACAATTTACTTTGCATCGGCGAAAAAGAAGTTTTCGTCGTGGAATCTGTTTTCGATAAGTTTATGGAAGCAATGGATCGAGCCGGGGCGCATCGACTGAATTCTTCGCAAGTTGATCAGATGACACGAGCAGCCTTTACGCCGCCTGAGAATGCGGAAGATCACTGGCATTTGAATCGGGATTTGATTGGACAACATCCATCAGTATTGGCACAGCAAATCGGTTTGAACATTCCGGAATCTGTCCCTTTGATCTTCGGCGAAACCGACGAAAACAACCCGTTCGTTCCTGAAGAACAGATGATGCCTTTTGTCCCTATCGTTCGCTGTCGAGACGCGATGCACGGAATCGATTTGTGCGAAAAGTACGAACACGGCTTCAAACATACAAGTATTATCCATTCTCGAAATGTGCGAACGATGTCGATTATGGGGAAGCGAATGGATACAACGTTGTTCATTAAAAACGGAGCGTCGCCAGCCGGTTTGAGTTTGGGGGGCGAAGGTTATCTTTCATTCAGTATCGCAACCCCAACCGGCGAAGGGGTCACCAACCCAATGACATTCACTCGCCAAAGACGTTGTTGCCTGGTTGATGATTTACGGATTGTGTAAAGGATATCTCAATGCAACTTGCCAAGGTTTGTGGGAAAGCGACTGCGACAGTAAAGAACGATGCCCTGACCGGGTGGCGGCTTTTGTTGGTGCAACCGTTGATGGCGGATCGAAAAACCGCAGATGAATTTCCGCAACTGGTCATTGATGAATTAGGGGCATCAGTAGGAGATATAGTGATGCTGACCACGGACGGGGCATCGATTCGAGAAATGATGAAAACACCGGCTTCACCAGTCAGATACGCCGTTTTAGGAATCGAAGATTAAACCGTAGGGGGCGCAATAGCGGACCCTACTATATTGAAATAAACAAATGAATCTGGCAGAAATTGATATCGACCGAATCGTGAAAGGTGTGTTGAAAGATATTCAACGCAGCGATGTCGGTCCGTCTATTTTTGCTGAAAAAAAAGAGGTTGTGAAGCCGAATAATGGAACTCAAAATGGGGTTCGCATTACGGGGCGAGTTATTACAGCGGACTTGTTAGCGGAAAACAAAAAGCAGGCGGCTGTTATCCAACTGGAGCCGAAAGCAATCATCACGCCCGCTGCTCGCGATTACATTAAAGAGCATGGATTGATAATTGCGACGGGAATTTCAGCGAGTTGCGATGCGATAAAAAATGAGACAAAACGCAATGCTGGCGACTGGTTGGCAATAACAGTGCAGGGTTCAGACTTATTGAATACGGCAATGGATTCTGTTTCCCGAGAGACACAGATTGTCTGGGGGAAAGAAACAGCCTCGTCGGTAGAGCAGGCAGCGAAACGATCTGTAGAAGAAATCGGATTGGGAAGAGCGGGCGTTTTAATCGTTGCAGATAAAATTGCGATGGCGGCTTGTCTGGTGAATCGAAACGATAAAGTTCGAGGCGTTGCGGTTCGATGTTCACATGACTTTGCAGAAGTGGCGGAGCTTAACGCAAATGTTGTTTGCCTTCCCGGAAAGGGGCTGAGCTTCACAGATTATCGAAACATTTTGAAGAGTATTGTGAGTCGATAAGTTGTAGGGTGCGTCGTGACGCACCTTGTAATGCGACATACAAAAAAATGGTTTCCAAACTTGGTGCGTCGCGATGCACCCTACGGTTGACTGGACAATGAAATGAGAGTGGGCGAGATTATCGGCAAGGTGACATTGTCTCAATCGCATCCTTCGCTCAAGGGAGCGAGTTGGCGTGTTGCGGTCCCGTTGACGTTGGAAGGGATTCAGGGAAAACAGGCCGGGCGAGCCGAGCCGATTGTTATTTATGATGAAATTGGTGGCGGGAACGGCATGATGATCGCGATTGCGGAAGGCCCGGAAGCGAGCGCTCCGTTTCATCCAGAGCAAAAACCGATCGATGCCTATAACGCAGCGATTTTAGACCATATTGATGTTGAAAAGTAAACCGAAACATTCATTCAAACAAAATCAAACTTAACCATTTAACTGGAGAATAATAATGAGCAATCAATGGAACTCAGGAATTAACGACCGCAAACTGAAAGAAGAAATTTGCGAGATCGGCAGACGCATCTACAACAAAGGTTTCGCGGCTGCGAACGATGGGAATATTTCAATTCGCGTTGGCGAGAACGAAGTGCTTTGTTCGCCTACGATGATCTGCAAAGGTTTCATGCAGCCGGACGATATTTGTGCGGTTGATATGAATGGGGATCAAATTGCAGGGAAAAGAAAACGAACCAGCGAAGTGCTGTTGCACCTGGCAATTATGAAAGAACGGCCCGATGTGAAAGCGGTCGTGCATTGTCATCCGCCTCATGCGACTGCGTTTGCTGTCACACGGGAACCGATTCCACAGTGTGTGCTTCCTGAAGTCGAAGTCTTCATGGGCGAAGTACCGATGGCACCTTACGAAACGCCGGGCGGTCACGAATTCGCCAATACGGTTGTTCCGTTTTTGAAATCAACCAACACGCTCATTCTGACTAATCACGGAACCGTCACCTTCGGTAAAGATTTGACCGATGCGTACTGGAAGACAGAAATTCTTGATGCGTATTGCCGAATTTTAATTCTTTCCAAACAACTGGGAGGCGTTACTTATCTGGGCGAACAAAAAAGTAGAGAGTTGATCGACCTGAAAAAGAAACTCGGTTTCGACGATCCTCGCTTGCACAATGAAGATTGTGATTTATGTGGCAACAGCGCTTTTCGGGAAGGCTACCAGGAAGGTAAGCCAGAACAAAAAGCGTTCGAGAAAGCACCGGAATATCCTGGATACCTGCAAGCCCCTTCATACGAAAACAACGGCGGAAGTTGCAGCATGAATAACGGTGCTCCGGATATGGAACAACTTGTCAAAGCGATTACCGAACAAGTGATGGCTTCACTTGGGAAATGATTGACAGACCCGTAGGGTCCGCTGTGCGGACCATCGATTGACTATGAAACCTCCATTATAAATGCTGGTCCGCACAGCGGACCCTACAAATTAAAGTGAGCGAATTATGAAAGTCAGTATTATTGGTGGCGGCGGCCTGGTTGGTTCTTGTGCAGCGTTTGCGTTGCAGGCGGGACGGATTGTTCGTGAAATTGCTCTCGTGGATGTGAATCAGGATCTGGTGGAAGGGCAGGCGTTGGATTTAATTCATGGCTCTGCTTTCATCGCTGATCAGGTAATAACAGCAGGCGGACCGGAAGCGTCTGCCGATGCGGATGTGATTGTTATCACGGCTGGACTACGCAGAAAACCGGATGAAAGCCGACTCGATTTAATCAATCGTAATGTTTCGCTGTTCCGAAACATTTTGGCAGACTTAAAAAAAGTTGGCACCAAAAAAGACGCGATTGTTTTCGTTGTCTCTAACCCGGTTGACGTGCTGACATATCTTGCGATTCATGAATTAGGATTGCCTCCTGCTCAGGTGATAGGTCTGGGAACGGTTTTGGATACGGCTCGTCTGCGTGGAATGATGGCTCATCGTTTGAATGTTCCTGCGACACAAGTACAAACTCTCATTCTGGGAGAGCATGGCGACAGCATGGTGCCTGTCTGGTCGGCTGCTCAAATTGCGGGGCTGCCATTGGATAAATGGCCGGGCGTGAATGCGTCTGTGATTGCAGAAGTCGAAAAGAAAACCCGTGGCAGCGGAGCCGAAGTGATCAAGAAAAAAGGAGGAGCCGGTTTTGCGGTTGGTGTTTCGATTGCAGAAGTCGTTCACAGTATCGCACTGGATCAACGACGAATTCTTCCTGTTTCTTCGCTGCAAAACGGAGCCTACGGAATGCGAAACGTCAGTATTTCGGTCCCAACAGTGATTGGTCGTGCAGGCGTGATCGATCATGTTGAAATCGATCTGTGGCCAAAAGAAAAAATGGGCCTCCAGAATTCCGCGAATGTACTGCGGGGTACAATAGATAACGTGATGAAAAATATTTAATGATGAGCTCACCCATCTCAAAGCAGTCGGGAAGATTTCCGACTGCTTTTTTCAATTATGATCCGCTTTAATGGTGATAACAGCCTGAGAAATCGCAGAACTCTTCCAGGTTTCGTGTTACTGGCATCTCACCCGCACCTCTCTTCGATTTTGAAGCACGGGTGATAAAGAATCGCAAGTTAATTCGGCTTCTTCAATTATTTCCGAAGATTCCCACTAAACTTTGTTAATAGATATTGACGAAGCTTTTGTTAGTGTCGATAATACACTAACTAGAAGGGGCGAACATGAAGAATCATTTACCTGCTGTTTACGGTACATCATTGGCGTTACTTACTGATCTGTACCAGCTTACGATGGCTTACGGATACTGGAAGCAAGGTCGGGCTGAGACTGAAGCGGTCTTTCATCTCTACTTTCGTAATCCTCCATTCGGAAGCGGCTATACAGTAGCTGCCGGGTTGGGAACGGTGCTTGAGTATCTCGATGAGTTTCGTTTTGATCAGGAGGACCTGGAATATCTGGCGACACTTACCGGCAACGACGGCAGGGAACTTTTCGAAAAAGAGTTCCTTGCTTATCTGGGTGAACTCAAGCTGGAAGTTAGCATTGATGCCATTCCGGAAGGGACGGTCGTTTTCGCGAATGAGCCTCTCTTGCGAGTGCGTGGTCCGATCCTGCAATGCCAGATTCTCGAAACAGCACTACTTAACATCATCAACTTTCAGACGTTAATCGCTACAAAGTCTGCACGTATTTGTTTGGCAGCCGAAGATGGTGCAGTTCTCGAATTTGGATTGCGTCGCGCTCAGGGGATTGATGGAGCATTGACGGCCAGTCGGGCCGCTTTTATCGGGGGAGTCGCTGCGACTTCCAATGTGCTGGCTGGCAAGATATTTGGGATTCCGGTGCGCGGAACACATGCCCATAGCTGGGTCATGTCGTTTGATGATGAGCTGACCGCCTTTAATGCGTACGCCAACGCGATGCCGAATAACTGTGTTTTTCTGGTGGATACATACAATACGCTCGAAGGTGTCCGTCACGCCATTGAAGTAGGAACGAAGCTGCGAAGAAATGGTCATGAGATGGTAGGCATCCGGCTCGATTCCGGGGATCTTTCCTATCTGAGTATCGAGGCACGCAAGCTGCTTGATGAAGCCGGCTTTCCGGATGCAGGGATCGTTGCGAGTAACGATCTGGATGAACATCTTATTGTCAGCTTAAAGCAACAGGGGGCAACGATTACAACCTGGGGTGTTGGGACGAAGTTGATCACTGCTCATGATCAGCCGGCTTTGGGAGGGGTTTATAAGTTAGCTGCAATCAGAGATAAACAAGGCCGGTGGATTCCGAGAGTCAAGCTGTCAGAGCAGGCGATCAAAACATCAACTCCAGGTATTCTACAGGTTCGGCGATATCTGGATGATGAAAACAAGGCGATGACCGACATGATTTTCAACACGCTTGGCGAACTTCCTGAAACCACATCAGTGATTGATCCGTCAGACCCAACTCGCCGGCGAGTCATGCCGAAAGATACCGGTTACAAGGATCTGCTGGTCCCTGTTGTGGCAGCGGGCGCTGCCGTGGGTGAGCAACCTTGCTTAACAACAATTCGAACGCATCTGCAAAAGCAGTTAAAAACATTCCATCCGTCGATTCTCCGATTGGATAATCCACACGAATATCCGGTTGGACTTAATGAGCAGCTGTGTGATCTGAAGACTGAGATGATTCTGGCATCACGCAAAAAACCGGCGACGCATGAAGTTGATTTATTATCAAGAGGAGTTGATCATGAAATTGCTTAACGTGGCAACAGTTGCTTTGAATCAGACTCCATTTGACTGGGCCAACAATTGCAGGCATATCGAAGCTGCTCTTGTTGATGCACGAAAATCGGGAGCAACTGTTGTTTGCCTGCCCGAGTTGTGTATTACCGGCTACGGGTGCGAAGACGCATTTTTCTCTCCTGATTTACAGCGAAGAGCATTCGAATCACTTTTGGAAATCGCAACGAAGACCGCGGGAATGATCGTCAGCCTCGGACTTCCGTCTGTTCATAATGGGGCGTTGTATAACTCTGTCTGCTTAATTGCAGATGGAAAAATATTGGGATTCGTTCCGAAGCAGCACCTGGCCGGAGATGGAGTCCATTACGAGCCACGCTGGTTCAAGGCATGGCCTGCGGGAGAGGTTTCAGAAATAACATTTGATGGGAAGCAGTATCCGTTTGGCGATCTGCTGTTTGAATGCGGAGGTGTCAAAATCGGGTTTGAGATTTGCGAAGATGCCTGGACTCCTCAAAGACCGGGCATCAATCTGGCAGTCCGAGGGGCTGACCTGATTCTTAACCCGAGTGCAAGCCACTTTGCATTCGGAAAACAGGAAACAAGACGGCGGTTAATTCTTGAAGGCTCACGAGCCTTTTGTGTGACCTACCTGTACGCCAATTTGCTTGGCAACGAAGCGGGGCGGGTGATTTACGATGGCAGCACGATGATCGCCACCAATGGGAAAATGGTCGCTGAAGGTGAACGTTTTTCGTACGCAGACTACACATTGGCAACAGCAGTCATCGACGTGGATATCACTCGCTCACAACGTATGCGACTAACTGCCCGCCAAAACTATATTCCAAAAACGAATAGAGAGAAGCGGAGCATTCAAACTGACTTCAATTTTCCCAATCAACAAGCATCAGTCAATGAAACAAAACTTACTGCATGGGAAACGGGCGAGTACCTGAAGGAAGAAGAATTTGCACGAGCAATTGCACTTGGACTATTCGACTACCTTCGAAAAAGTCGTTGTCAGCAGTTTGTAATTTCCTTAAGCGGTGGTGCTGATTCAGCAGCAGTGGCGGTCCTGGTTTGGCTTTCAATCGAACTCGGTATCCGGTCAATCGGTAAAGAAGCGTATCTTAAAAAGCTGGGGCATATCGTATCTTTGCAGAATGGATCAACAATCAAGGCAGATATCATCCATCAATTGTTGATTTGTATGTATCAGGCAACAAAGAACAGTAGCGAGGAGACATCTTGCGCAGCTGAAACATTAGCTACCAGGCTTGATGCGACGTTTTACAACATCGATGTTGATTCGCTTGTTGATTCTTATGTGAAAAAGATTTCAGATCTGATGGGGCGTAAGTTGAATTGGCGTCAAGATGACATCACGCTACAGAATATTCAGGCGCGCGTTCGCGTCCCCGGCATTTGGATGTTGGCGAATATCGGCAAAGGTCTGTTACTCGCAACCAGTAACCGGTCCGAAGCAGCGGTTGGATATACAACGATGGATGGCGATACCAGCGGAAGCCTGGCACCGATTGCAGGGATTGATAAGGCATTTTTGCTCCATTGGCTTCGCTGGGTTGAAGGGACAGCCAGGGGAGAAGATGAGTTATCAGAGATTCCTCGAATCCCAGCTCTGGCAGCAATCAATCGGCAGCAACCAACCGCAGAACTTCGTCCTCAAGATAAGGGGCAAACCGATGAATCAGACCTGATGCCTTACGATCTGTTGGACGCAATCGAACGGGCTGCCATTCGAGACAAGCAGAGTCCTGTAGAAGTGTATCAGGTAATTCAAGCAGAGTTTCCCGCTTATCAGAATGAGCAATTTGCTGGGTGGGTCAGAAGATTTTTTCAACTCTGGGCTAGAAACCAATGGAAACGAGAACGGTATGCTCCATCGTTTCATTTGGATGATGAAAACCTGGACCCGAAAACCTGGTGCCGATTTCCGATACTTTCCGGTGGTTTCGAAGCCGAGTTAGATTTGCTAGAAAAAGAGACAGACGATGTCGTATAAATATGAATATGCCCGGGCGGCACTTACTGTTGATTGTGTTGTGTTTGGGCTGGATGAGGAAGACCTCAAAATCCTGCTGATTCAACGAGATATTGAACCATTTGAAGGACGATGGGCGTTGCCAGGGGGCTTCGTTCGGCTCGATGAAACACTCGAAGAATCGGCGAAACGTGAACTCGAAGAAGAGACCGGAATCAAAAAAGTTTTTTTGGAGCAACTCTATACGTTTAGCGAACTGGAACGAGACCCTCGCGAACGTGTCATCAGTGTTGCTTATTATGCGTTGGTTCAGCTTTCAAATCACCGAGTAAAAGCAGCAACCGACGCACGTGATGCTGCCTGGTTTTCAGTTAACAGCATCCCATCGCTGGCGTTTGATCATGAAAAAATCCTCTCGCTGGCTCACGAGCGGTTGCGAGGAAAAGTCCGGTATCAGCCTCTTGGATTTGAATTGTTGCCCACGAAATTCACACTCCGGCAACTTCAACATCTTTACGAGGTGATACTTGATCGGGAAATTGATAAACGTAACTTTCGCAAAAAAATCCAGGCAATGGATATTCTTATTGAACTGGACGAATTCGAACAGGGAGTCGCACACCGAGCCGCCCGGCTGTATAAGTTTGATCGGCAGAAATACAAACGAATGACGAAGAATGGATTTAATTTTGAAATATAAAGCGATGGTTCTTAATGAGCTGATTCAGCTCAAGCCATCCATCGAAATGACAGTCGTGGAATTCAGAAGGAGTGAAAAATGAAAGCTCTTCTCTTAATTGATATTCAAAACGATTTTGTCGAAGGAGGAGCCTTAGCGGTCCCCAACGGAAGGGAGATCATTGAGATAGCTAATCGAGTCATGCCAAAATTCGACCTGATTGTCGCAACACAAGACTATCACCCTGCTGATCATCTCAGCTTTGCCAGCCAGCATCCCGGGAAGCAGGTTTACGATCAGATAGAGCTTGATGGTTTACCTCAAACACTGTGGCCGGATCATTGTATCGAGGGGACCAGGGGGGCTGAGTTTGTTTCGGATCTTAACTGCGACAGGATTGATCGCGTCTTTCCGAAAGGAACCAATCGAAAGATCGACAGTTACAGCGGATTCTTCGACAACGGGCATCGCCAGGCGACTGGACTTGGAGATTATCTGAAATCAAAAGGTGTCAACGAATTGTTCCTGATGGGCCTGGCAACAGACTACTGTGTGAAGTTTAGCGTACTCGATGCGATTGAACTTGGCTTTAAAACGATTGTGATGATAGAGGGTTGTCGGGCAGTCAACATCAACCCGGATGACTCGCAACAGGCACTCAATAAAATGCGGGCGGCAGGTGCAATCCTTGTTGGAACTTGTGCTAAGCAATAATTTCAACAAGGCACCTGGAAAATGAAAAACGGAATAATGGATTAGTAAGAATGAATGAAAAACAAAAAAAGAAGATCAGTAAGTTCCTCAGCCTGGTACTCAGACACAAGCCTGAGGAAATTGGTATCGAACTTGATGATCAGGGATGGGTTTCAGTAAGTGAGTTACTGGATGGTCTCAATCGCAATAAAATGAATATCACTATAGAGATGCTTCAAGAAGTTGTCGTCTCCAATGATAAACAACGCTTTGTATTTAGCGATGATGAATCACAAATCAGGGCCAATCAGGGACATTCGGTTTCTGTAGAACTCGGCTACGAAGAAGCGATTCCGCCACAGATTTTACGTCATGGAACGCCGGAGAAATTTGTGTCATCAATCATGGCCGATGGCTTACTGAAAATGCAACGCCATCATGTTCATCTGCATGTCGATATTGAAACATCAATCGCTGTCGGTGCCAGGCGAGGAAAACCTGTTTTGCTTGAAATCAGAAGCGAAGAAATGCACCGTGATGGATTCAGGTTTTATGTGACGCCCAATAATGTCTGGCTGACAGATCATGTTCCTGCAAAATATATTCAAATTGCCAAGGATCAATAAAGCATCGGCAGATATGCCCGGGATGTTAAATTGAAAGAGTATAACTCTATATGTATTACTAATGGTAAAAGTTTGCGAACGGCTCGCAAATTTCAGAAAAATATCAGTTTGGTTACGGCTATCAGAATGAACCAGCCGTGCTGGGGTAGTATGTTATGTGTTTATCTGTTGTGGTGAGATGCAATAGGGGCACTGGCAGGAATGTCGGAACTCTGTTTGGTACAATGCCTGTTGTTCACAGAGGAAAATACTTTTTACTTGTAACTATTCAGTAATGTTTGGCTAGTGCAAAAATTAAGGTTGTTTGTAGGGTCCGCTATTGCGGACCACCGCAGAAATAGGAGGATCCACCTCTCATCCTGGTCCGCGGGTAGCGGACCCTACGCCAATGTTGAATAGTTACTTTTTACTCTATATTACTACCGGTAAAAGTTTACGAACGGTGTGCAAAATTTAGAAAACAGTTTTTGGTTACGGCTATCAGAATAAACCAGCCGTGCTGGGGTATTTTTGAAGCAACAGCACCCGCCGGATCGCAATGGATATAGATATCCATGTGAGGAACAGACCATCCCGCCTTATGTTAGTTCAATATTTTTGGAAGAAAGAATGCCGATGTCCCGCCTCAATAAGAT
>WFOZ01000105.1 GCA_015487825.1 Planctomycetaceae bacterium | reverse complement strand
CTCGTGCATAGAGTCGATTTTCGGGATCTTTTTCATACAACTCAGGAGTCAGTTTCGATGATTGCTGATAGGTCGTAGACATGACCATTGTTTTAAACAGATTCTTTACGTCCCAGTTTGATTCGCGGAAATCGACAGCGAGCCAGTCCAGTAACTCCGGATGGCTTGGAGGCTCTCCCTGCGATCCGAAATCGGCTGCAGTTTTAACCAGACCTGTTCCGAAAAGTTGTTGCCAGAACCGATTGACTGTCACACGGCCCATCAATGGGTTCTCCACATCAACCAACCATTTTGCCAGGCCAAGTCGATCATTAGGCCATTCTTTTTTCATCGGAGCAAGCGATAACGGAGTGCGACGTGTTACTTCATCAAGATGCTGATCGTATTCACCCCGCTTGAGGATATAAGATTTTTTCAACTCTTTTTTCTCTTTGAAAATTAAAGTTGTCGGTATTTTGTTGTAGAGGCTGTCACGCGTTTTCTGTAAAGCTGTCTTTTCATTGTTCAGTGCGACGAACTGCTTATCAGTTGCAATCTTTTCTCGATAATATTTTTTCAACTGATCGTTCTGTTTCTTATCCCGGTCTTTTGCTTCTTTCCTGAGAATCGCCAGAATATCTTTTGGAGTTTGAGAAGTGATTGGGTTTTGTTTGTTCAGCGAGAGACGGAATCGACCGAACTGATGCTGACTGTATTGAGATTCGTGCTTTAAGACGACTTTCAGTAAAGTGCCTTGTGCAAAACCAAATGGCTTGTCTGCGACGAAATAAGCGACGCGATTTTCTTTCTTTTCGTGTCCTGCAATCGCCCAGCCGGTCTCCCGTTTCCCGTCGATGGCGTTCAAAACCTTGAAGTCGCCATTGGCCTGTTCGTAATCTGCCTGAGCGGTACGAAATTTAATCGGCTGCCATTTATCAGGAGTTTCAGGAGAGGCAACATAGGCTTCAAACTCACTCAAAACGACATTGCTGTTTGAACTCCGCCCTGCGCCGCCATTGGTTAATGAGGGATCGATCAAACCTTCCAGTCGAATTGCCAGCCAGCCTTCTTCCGGGACGGCAGTCTGAATTTCGTATACTTCTTTGGAGGGATTATTACCACTGGCAAGCAGGGATTGATCCTCAAGCAGTTTTAAGGTTGCTTTACCATGGGACTGATACTTTTCGGGAGTCAGTACCAACCAGCCCGAAGCGGCAGAAGTTTTTTGCTGATTTTCCTGAAGCGTTTTTGCTTCCCACTGTTTCTGGAGCTTATCTAAGCGAGGGGCGATTGCTGCAAGAGACTTATTCAGCTTTGCGAGTTTGTTATCGTACTCGGCAAGTTGTTTTTTCTGTTCTGCACTGGGAACACGAAGCACCGGAGCAGGGTCTTTTTTATTTCCATCCAGCGGATTCCCGTCCATACTGTTGAAGTAGGCAAACAGGGAATAAAAATCGTGCATGGTGAAGGGATCAAATTTATGGTCATGACAGCGACTGCAATCAAGATTTGTTCCCAGAAAAACAGTACCTAAGGTGTTGACGCGGTCGACGACGTTGCGAACATAAACTTCCTCAGCAATCGAACCTCCTTCGCTGGTGGTAACATGGCATCGATTGTAGCCGGTAGCGATAAGTTGGTCTTGCGTTGGATTCTCCAGCAGGTCACCGGCGATCTGCTCAATGACAAATTGATCATACGGCATATTAGTGTTGAAAGCCCGCACGACCCAGTCGCGGTATGGCCACATCTCACGATAATTATCCAGATGTAACCCGTGCGTATCGCCATAGCGAACGGCATCAAGCCAGAATCGGGACATGTTTTCTCCATAACGGGCAGAGGCGAGAAGGCGATCAACGACTTTCTCGTAAGCGTTGGGAGACTTGTCCTTCAGGAAGTCATCCACCTCTTTAATTGTGGGGGGGAGTCCCGTTAAGTCGAGAGTGACTCTTCTGATTAAAGTGATGCGATCTGCCTGTTTAGCGGGTGAAAGTTTTTCTTTTTCAAGGCGGGCAAGAACAAACTGATCAATAGGAGTGGCCCCCCAGTTTTTCTGTTTGACTTCCGGCAGCTTTGATTTGACCGGTACCGTGTATGCCCAGTGCTGCTGCCAATCGGCTCCCTGTTTGACCCAGAGTTTAAGTTTTTCGATCTCTTCCGGCGTCAGGTCCTTTCCGAAATCTTCGGGAGGCATTTTCAGATCAGGGTCATCCGAAATAATTCTGGTAATCAGTCCGCTGGCTTCAGGATTGCCGGGAACGATGATTTTTTCTTCGGAATCTCCGACACCAAACGCCGACTCCTTTTTATCGAGGCGAAATCCTGCTTCTCTCTGTTCCGGGTCCGGCCCATGACAGGCGAAGCATTTTCGAGAAAGGATCGGGCGGATATCATCACCAAACTCCATAAGTTCCTGAGCGTTGCTGTTTGCGGTAAATGCAAACAGGGAAACCAGAGCGAAGGTAGTGAGTTTAATCTTCATGATAATCCTCGGAGGGATAGAGTAAGGAAGGAATACATTTCTTTCCGGTAGTTTTTGACACCAGTACAACTAGAAAACAGTTCCTGAAGATAACCTCTTTAAGGGTTGATCTTTCATCTCTATTCTGGATAACATAGGTAGACATTATCCACGATGGAGAATGCTTTGTAAACCGTAGAAACTCTGTTACAACAGGATACTAAAAAAATTCGTAACTACTCAGCGTTGGCGTAGGGTCCGCTATTGCGGACCACGATGGGAAGTGGAGCCTCCTATTTCTGCGGTGGTCCGCGATAGCGGACCCTACAAGCACCCTGAATTTCTGCAATAACCAAACATCGCTGAATAGTTGCAAAAATTCCAACTCTGCGATTGATACTTTTCGATTCAGTAGAGATAATAAAAAGCGACTGAAAATGTTGTCGCCCCAATGATTCCCTCCCATGCGGTCTGTTCCTCAAACTCTTAAAGGTGGCATTATGAATCCTCTCCAGAAATCACCATTGACTGACCATGCTTTACAGGAAACGCGTCGGCACTTTTTCGGGCGTTCTGCAATGGGGTTGGGGACAGCTGCTCTGGCATCACTGCTTCCGCAACAGCAGGCCGTTGCAGGACCTGGGCTGCCGGGTTTGCCTCATTTTCCTCCCAAGGCAAAACGAGCCATCTATTTATTCATGGCTGGAGCTCCTTCGCAGATTGATATGTTCGATTACAAACCGAAATTGAATGATCTGTTCAAAAAAGACCTTCGTGAAATGCCGGATATCCAGAAGGGGCAGCGGATTACAACGATGACGTCCGGTCAGGCATCGCTGCCGATCGCACCTTCCAAATATAAATTTGCTCAACATGGTAAAAGTGGGGCATGGATCAGCGAACTGCTACCGTATCATGCGAAAATGGTTGATGATCTGGCGATTGTGAAAACGGTCAATACCGAAGCGATCAATCACGATCCTGCGATTACTTACATTTGTACCGGCTTCCAACTTCCCGGACGAGCGAGCCTCGGTTCCTGGCTCAGTTA
This sequence comes from Planctomycetaceae bacterium, assembly GCA_015487825.1. Classification (GTDB taxonomy): domain Bacteria; phylum Planctomycetota; class Planctomycetia; order Planctomycetales; family Planctomycetaceae; genus Rubinisphaera. The sequence goes on along the minus strand of WFOZ01000105.1, from coordinate 670 downwards.
CGGCTTGGGCTCTATGAATGATAACCTGCCTTCTTTTGTTGTTATGACACCTACCTGGACCGGTCGGCCGGAAGCACAGGCGTTGTATAACAGGCTGTGGGGGTCTGCTTTTTTACCAACATCAACGGCCGGTGTTGCTCTTCGGGCTCAAGGCGATCCGGTTTTGTTTTTATCAAATCCGGAAGGGATTGATCGAGCAACCAGACGCAGTATGCTGGATCGACTCGGCGCTCTCAACGAGCAGACGTTTGAAGCGATTGGCGATCCTCAGACACGCGCCCGGATTGATCAGGCGGAAATGGCTTTTCGAATGCAGGCTTCTGTTCCGGAGCTGACCGATATTTCCGGCGAAACCAAACAGACTCTCGATATGTATGGCCCTGATGTGACCAAGCCGGGAACATTTGCTGCCAGTTGCCTGTTGGCTCGTCGCATGGCTGAGCGGGATGTAAGATTTGTTCAGATTTTCCATCGCGGCTGGGATCAACATGCCAATATCGGCAAAGACCTGGTTGATCAATGCAAAGATATCGACCAACCCGCCTGGGCACTGATTGAAGACTTGAAGCGGAACGGTTTGCTTGAAGATACGCTTGTTGTCTGGGGAGGAGAATTTGGGAGAACCGTTTACTGTCAGGGGAAACTGACAAAAGAAAATTACGGCCGCGAT
>WFOZ01000104.1 GCA_015487825.1 Planctomycetaceae bacterium | reverse complement strand
ACGTTGGAACGTGCTCGGGACGAAATCCGGAAACGGAAACAGTCAACCAAACTTCCGGAATCGTTTACGGTGCTTGTGCGCCAAGGCGTTTATTCTTTACCCAAGGGATTGCAGTTTGAGAAGCAGGATAGCGGTTCAGCCTCGGCTCCCATTGTTTGGCGGGCGTATGGCAAGGAAAAAGTGAACCTCATTGGTGGATGGAAGATTCGCCGGTTCACCCCTTACAAAGGGAAAATCCTCAAAACGAATGTTGCTGCACAAGGTTTTCAGGGCGTCAATTTCAAACAACTGATCTTCGACGGAAAGCGCCAGCATTTAGCACGTTATCCGAACTTCGATCCTCAAAATCCCTACGGCGGCGGTTGGGCTTATACAGATGGAAAATACATTCAGATGTATCAGGAGATTCCAGGCGAAGACAAACATTCCTTTACCTATAAACAGAAAGATGCGAGGAAGTGGCAGCGACCGGAAGAGGTGCGGGTTTTTGTTTTTCCGCGGTACAACTGGTGGAACAATATCTGTCAGATCAAATCGATTGATCCGAGCACGCGAAAAATCACGCTTGCAAAAAACGCATCTTATGCGATTCGTCCCGGCGACCGTTACTATTTTTGCAATGCGATGGAAGAGTTAGACGCCCCCGGGGAATGGTACCTTGACAAACAAAGCGGCACCCTCTACTTCTGGCCGCCGGCCCCACTGAGGGGGAAGGTGGTCATGGCGCCGACAACACGTCTGATTCTTGATGTGACACCTGGAACATCTCACCTCACTTTTCGCGGGTTCACGTTCGAGTGCTCAGAAGGTCACGCAATCCGTCTGGATCAAACGACACATTGCCAAATCGTTGCCTGCACCATTCGCAATGTGGGGGATTATTCCGGATCGGGAGTTGTCATCAACCGTGGGAGTGAAAACCGTGTTGTCGGCTGCGACATTTACAATGTTGGTCGCCATGCAATCAGTATCAGCGGCGGCGACCGGGCCACTTTAACATCAGCCAATAACTCAGCAGAGAATAACTACATTCACCACACGGGAGTTTTCTATAAACAGGGAGTCGGTGTCGCGTTGAGCGGTGTGGGGAACAAAGCGGCACACAATTTGATTCATGATTGCCCGCGGTTCGGGATCTATTTCATGGGCAACAATCTGGTTATCGAATACATCCACATTCGTCATGTGAACCTTGAAACATCTGACACGGGCGCAATTTACACCGGTGGGCGAGACTGGCTCGGATCTCGTGGCACCGTCATTCGCTACAATTACTTTCACGATATCCTGGGGTACGGTTTTGAGGATGGTCATTGGGTTTCGCCGCACTACGCCTGGGGGATTTATCTTGATGACAATACCGGCGGAGTTGATGTCATTGGCAACATTGTCGCCCGCACGGTTCGCGGTTTGATTCATCTGCATAACGGACGCGATAACCATATCGAAAACAATATCTTTCTCGACGGAACGCTGCAACAGATTGAATGCAATGGCTGGACCGGTTCGCATCGACGTTGGCACCAACATCTTGAGACCATGATTAAAGGCTACGAATCGGTCGCTGGCTTGCCGGCTTGGAAAACGATGCGAAATATGAATCTGCATCCCAACGATGCCGTGCTGCCTGATGACACCACCATGAGTGGCAACTCGTTTCTTCGCAACATCGTTTGCTATCATGATTCGAAATCGAGATATATCAAGCTGCGAAACTTTTCGTTAAAGCACAATCAGTTCGACCACAATCTGGTCTGGAACGATGGCCATCCGATCTTGACCGGCTATACCAAAGCAGGCCGAGCCTTATCGAATAATTTTGTGCCGAACCCTGGTTTTGAAGAGGGCGAGGTTGGTTCGCTCTCCAAGGGTTGGCGATGGCAGATCCGGCCTTCAAAAAATTCGCAGGCACAGATGGTTGAAACGAAGGCAGCAACCGGACGCCGGGCGTTGCGTATTGATGCAGATTTCGTCAAGGAAAAACCTCGCGATAATTACCCGATCATTGTGAGCGACGAGTTGGAATTGAAACTTGGTCGCTCTTATCAAATCTCAGCAAAATTCAAAGCGACTCAACTGGATGCAAAAGCCAAGCTGATGCTTCAGTCGTATGTTGCAGGCGAATATTTCTGGGCCAACTGGCCGCAAGATGTCTCTGTGGGACAGAAATGGAAAGAGGCCTCATTCGTTTTCAAAATCCCTGCGCCCGGAGAAAAAGGCTGGCACAAAAAAATGAAAACCTTTCGGTTCCGTTTAGATTTTCCCGATGAAAAGGGTTCACTTTTTGTCGATGATGTTTCGCTCGTTGAAATCGATACTTTAAGCGAATGGGCATCGTGGCAGGCGCTTGGTATGGATCGTCATTCGCAAGTTGCCGATCCTTTGTTCGTTGATATCGAGAACGGCGACTTTCGTTTGAAACCTGAATCTCCAGCGTTGAAGTTAGGTTTCCAACAGATCCCCTTCCAGCAGATCGGTCCACAACAAAACGCCCCTCGCGCCACCTGGCCCATCACCGAAGCACCAGGAGCGAGGGAATTCCCATTGCAATCTGAAAAGCACTGAGTTTGCAGGGTGCCCAGATTGCATTTGCAATCTGGGCTGATGGAGTCAGCAAGAGGGTTGTGCGAAAACTATCTCAATCATTGAGGCCCGAATAACAAATCACCCCTTCCCAAATTTCTCTTACGGCTACGCCGCCCGGGTTAATAACTTAACCGGAGCCACCCGCGTTATTGGTTCACTGCTTTCTTACAATAAATCGTCAAGATTCTGTGCTCCATGCAGCACGCGGATCACTTCAATGCCTTCGTCGATCTTTTGGTAGAAAATGATATATCGTCCTACCGGAAACGCCCGAATGCCGTCACCATACCTCTCTTGCAATCTGCCCATGCCTGGTGTTCTGGCAAGTTTTTCGAATGTTGCGTCAAACTTACAAAGAAGTTTATCTGCTGCCGACACGTTATCCCTCGCGATGTAATCCCAAATCATGAGAACATCTTCGTTTGCAAGCGGTGTGCGAATTATATTCCGTGGCGTCAGCTTTTTTTCATGCTGTCAGAATGCCGACGATGAGCTTCCTCAAGCGTTGCAGCAAGGTTCCATGATTCAGATTCACCACGAGCCGATTGCTCGACACCCCGCTGAACTTCACGGTGCAGATAATCATCGAACATCATTCGTGCTTCCTCCACTGGAAAGACAACATGCGTTGTGTGACCGGTAGCGTCCACAAGAAAAACAGACTGCTCTTTTTCAAGTGCTTGATTGAGTTCTGGTGATTTGTTGATTTTTGCTGCCATGCCTCCATTCTAGTAGCAAAAAGGAAGGAAGTCACGCTCAATCTTCCTTGGCAACAACAAGAAAATTTCAAAGATTCTTTCTGAAAATTGAATGGCAGTTACTAAATACTCGTGGGTGGCCTGGATTGCTTTTGTAATCTGGAGCACTCGCGAATCTCTGGTTGTCTACTCCTGCATTAACCGCGGCTAGCGCCGTGCGGCTTATCAATTTTCTCCAATATCAGCCGATGGGCGCTAGGAGTCTGTCCGGATACTGGTTTCACTCTGGTAT
>WFOZ01000103.1 GCA_015487825.1 Planctomycetaceae bacterium | reverse complement strand
TGAAAAGATGCTCACTTCGCTGAATATAAATTACCCGTTAAAAAAAAATCCAGCAAATTCCCGGATTGATGCGTAGTATAAACAGAAGAAGTTAACTCACCTTTATGTCTCACCCAAATCTTCCCGGCATGGCTGTCAGTCGTGATTGAGGGGGAGGTTTCGGGACTTGCGCAGGTCCCGTGAAAACAGACTGTCAGTAAAACAACAATACAAGAGGAAAGGAATCATTCCCATGTTACAGAAAAAGAAATCGGAGTTACCAATTAAGAAAACGGGGGTTGCTGTGCCGTTCAGGCGGGGACTTTCCAGTGCGCTGCTTCTTGGCATCCTTGCCATTGTGGGATTTAGTATCGCTATCGCCGCCACCGTAGGTGTTGGGCAGGATAGCACTTCACAAGTCAGATTAGCACTTGCTAAAGCGGTCGTCTCGCCACAGGATTTATCCCGTTCTTTCCGAGAGGTTGCCAAGCAGACATTTCCAGGAATTGTTTCGATAAAAACCGAAGGCAAAGTTTCGCAGGTAATGAACAATCTGGGTGGTGGAACCGGAATACCACCTGAATTTGAACAGTTTTTCAAAAACAGCCCGGAATTCAAACGCTTCTTTGATGTGCCGGATCTCAAGAAAATGCCTCGTGGCCGTCAGCATCGCTCACTTGGCCAAGGCTCCGGTTTTATCATCAGTAAAGATGGCTACATTATTACCAACAACCATGTAGTTAACGGTGCAGACCGTATTGTTGTGAAATTGCATGATGGTAGAGAGTATGAAGCCGTTGATGTCAAAACCGATCCCCGTTCAGATGTTGCTGTGATAAAAATCAATGCAACGAATCTGCATGCCCTTCCATTGGGGGACAGCGATAGAAGTGAAGTTGGTGACTGGGTCTTGGCATTTGGGGCTCCGTTCGGACTGGAGCAGTCTATCACGCAGGGGATCATCAGTGCCAAAGGACGCGGTCCCGGTATCAACGAACGGGAAAATTACCTCCAGACCGATGCTGCGATCAATCCCGGCAACAGTGGAGGGCCGCTGGTGAATCTTAATGGGGAAGTTGTTGGAATCAACACCGCAATTTCATCTCGCTCGGGTGGGTATGATGGTGTTGGGTTTTCAATTCCTATCAATATGGCTCGCTGGGTTGCAGATCAGCTATTGGAGCATGGTCACGTCAGGCGTGCGTACATTGGGGTGAGGATCCAGCCTTTAACTAACGAGTTAGCTCAACAACTGGACCTGAATATTTATACCGGAGCAGTTGTTACAGAAGTTGTTCCAGATTCTCCGGCTTCAAAAGCAGGGCTGGAGCCAGGAGATGTAATTCTTGAACTGAATGGCAAGAAAGTGACAGGGACCCGAAACTTGCAGGGGATTACCGAACGACTGACCATCGGTAAACCGTATTCACTTTTGATTCAGCGAAATGGTAAGCAACGTAAACTGAAAATCAGTCTTGCCGAGATGCCAGGTTCTGACTCATTCGCCTCTGTGCATAAAAAACGGGAAGCCAGGAGTAAAGAAACTGACGCCCCCGGAACAGTCAGTTCAGAAGAGTTGGGAATTAACGTTCAGAACCTCTCTAAAGAACTGGCCGAACAGTTCGGCTATCCGGAAAAACTTTCTGGTGTCGTTATTACTTCAGTGGAAGCGAACAGCATTGCAGATAATAACGGACTGAGTGTAGGTGAAGTGATCGAAAAAATCGGCCAGTCGAAGATCAACGATGTGGACGATTTCAAAAAAGCGATCAAGAATGCCTCCGCCAAGAAAGGAATTTTGATGCTTGTACGCAGAGGAGGCGATACACGTTTTATTGTTGTCAAAGCTGATCGTTAATTAAACGAGACGGTTGTAGATAAAAGGAGAGGTTCTGAAAAGGACCTCTCCTTTTCTGTGGTTGTTACTCTAAATTTTCGAGCTATTGCATCATGAGTTTACCTGGCCCGGATTATTTACCAGCCGTTGGGCGTTGGCTCACGGTTGTTGTGTAGTTTGAACTGGTCGCTAATGCGTTCCGGCTGATTTACTCGTGAATAATTTGAGCCAGGCAAACGTACGGAATTTTAATATTCTTGCGGTTACTGTAAGATTGTGTTCATGTGTATCGTGTTGAGCTGTCAAAGCTTGTTGGGGGCTGAGGCTCTTTTTCCGTCAGACAAAAAGAGAAGTATGTTGTTTTGCAGGCGTACTCTGCCTGGAAACGATGTTATTCATTCGTATTGAGATGAAAGATGCGGGATAAGAGGTCGCTGTAATTGATTTCATCAGCATATTCGGAACAGTTTAACACCGGTTTTTGTTGAGATGGAAAAATCACTAAATCTTACTTTGCATGCTTTGCCGGTAATGACGATCCGATCTGCATTGAGAGTATTAACTGTTTAACGAGGGGTGAGTCTTTTCATTGTTTTTTGGAAAGACCTGGTTGTGAGAGTCTCTCATGCAAACCGGTTCCCTGGTATGAAGGAGATAGTATTCCAATTCGGACTTTAACGTCCTCCAATGTTGTGTGCAGTTTGCCTGTTAAAGGTATTTGAGCAATTGCAACTTATCGTGTTGGTTAATTCCGTTGGCCTTCACTTTTATATTACTAACGGTCAAAGTTTGCGAACGGCTCGCAAATTTTAGAAAAAATATCAGTTTGGTTACGGCTATCAGAATGAACCAGCCGTGCTGGGATATTACTACTACCAAGCCTGTTTCGAACAACCAGCTTACTGAAAACAGTCATTGAGGAGTCTTACAGGATGTTGGTTCTGTCCCGACAGCGCGATGAAAGTATTATCATCGGCGACAATATTAAGATAACAATCGTCGATATACGAGGCGACAAGATCCGGATTGGGATCGAAGCACCTCCCGAAGTCGCAGTGCATAGACAGGAAGTCTACGACGCGATCCAACGTGACAAACAGACAAAATCAACTCAGGAAACGGAGTAATCGACTTATTCGCATAGAGTTACAGAAGTTGAATTAACAGACCTCTGATTTGATTGTGCGAGAACGCTTAATTCTTTTTGACAGCGTAAAAAACAGATACAGTAGGTAACTAAGGCAGCAATGCCTGTAATCACTTTAAGTGTTATCTACCGGGGTCGTGCTTTGCCCCTTAGGTCGATGCATTGAATGCAGTTGACCCATGCTTCCTATTTACCCTTTTCTTTTTATTTTGAATATTTACCCGATTTTCCTCAAGTTGAATATTCGGCAAGTCGATCAAAGAGTGATAGCCGGCGTTGTTTTAGGGCAATGCTGCTTGCAGCGCGGATGTGACGTCTGGGCTGTTGATCCGTTTTATGCCAGATTTTACAG
>WFOZ01000102.1 GCA_015487825.1 Planctomycetaceae bacterium | reverse complement strand
TTCCCAAGGTGGACCTTGGGGACGAGGAAAAGTCTGATTTTGCACGAGCAAATCAGCCGCAACGCGTTATCGTCCAACGGCTGATGAATAATCCGGGTTAAGCAACCCTCATCCACGTGCCGCAGATGCTACAAAGAGTATGTAATGCCCAGTTAAGAACAAATTAATAACCGCAGATTCACGGGAGTTTCCGGCGGTAGTATTTGAAACAGTTCGATTCCCAGGTTTGGATACCGTTTTCTGTTCCGATCGCGATGAAAGCTGCTGAGCGATACTGTTTGAGTAGTTTGGTTCTGCTGCAGTTATCGACAAGTGAAAGAGCCGAAGCGAGAGCATCTGCGGTGATGCCATCCTGGGCGATGACAGTAACACTACTCGAAGTTGTCAGCCCAATGCCGGTGTGCGGGTTGACAATGTGCGAGTAGCGAACTCCATCAATTTCAACATAGCGGTTTGCATCGCCGGAGGTTGCAACCGATGCGTTGACGATGTTCAGATATTCGGTCGGTTCTGCTTTCGGATTCTTCAAAGGGGCAATCCCAATAACCCAGGCTTTTTTACCCGGCGGTGGGTCACCCGCTACGATATCGCCGGAGGCATCAATCAGCGCACGGGAGATGCCATTTTTTTTGAGAACTTTCATCGCTTCATCAGCCGCATACCCCTTGGCAATTGCACCAAGGTCGAGTTGCATCTCTGGCTCCAGTAACTCAACTGTCCGGTTGGTTCGATTCAACCGGATTTTTTCCGAACCAACTTTTTGCAATTTTGCCCGAATATCTTCCTCAGTCGGCAGAGTCTGTTTCCGCCAGGCTCTGCGCCATAAATCGGTAATCCCCCCTACCGTAATATCAAAATCACCATGAGTCCTCCTGCTTAATAATATGGAGAACTGAAGGACTCGAAATAAGTCGTCGCTGATGCGTATTGGCTTGCCGGGACGAGAGTTGCTGCACATTTGGTTCAATTCGCTGTCCGGATCGAAATCAGACATAATTTGATCCAGTTTTTTGACACGGGCAAAGGTTGTTTCTGCTGCTTCGATAGCCATTTCGTTGTTTTTTGCGTAGAATGTCAATTGCCAGGGGACCCCCATACGAATCCGTTGGAACTCGTATCGTTTCAGCTTTTCGCTGGTTGGCTCCCCGGCCAATGCTTGACAACAGGCCACCTCTGTGACCAGTATGGAAAGCAGACAACAAAGTAATGTTTCCCACCTGAGAATGATCTTCGATCTGAAAAAATCCCTTTCGATTAACACCGTTGTGGAAATTCGGGAAACCGCTTTTTCTGTAGTTTGATCAATAAGATCGCCATCACAAGAAATTAATAATTGACCTGAATAAGAGGGACCCTTTTGAATATGCGACATTTGACCGGCTTTCTAAACTGTTCTGGCCTGCTGGCCCTGCTCTGTTTCACTTCTGTTGCAACATACGCCGAAGATGCGAAAAAGCAAGAGCTGAAGCCTTATACAATCACCTTACCCTATACAGATATCGATGTCGATATGGTGCCGATCCCCGGTGGAGTCTTCAAGATGGGATCTCCCAAAACAGAGAAAGATCGCGCGGAAGACGAAGGCCCGGTTCATGAAGTGAAAATTGAACCATTCTGGATGGCAAAATTTGAAACGACCTGGGACGAATACGACACTTTCCGTTACAAACTCGATGTTCAAAGACGACAGTTGGCAAAACTGAAAGCAACCGAGAACGATAAAAAGGCGGACGCGATAACCCGCCCGACCAAAGAATACCGCGACATGACATTCGGCATGGGACACGATGGCTACCCCGCCAGTTGCATGACACAGTTAGCAGCCAAAGCGTATTGTGAATGGCTCAGTGCGGCAACAGGAGATTACTACCGGTTGCCAACCGAAGCAGAATGGGAATACGCCTGCCGGGCGGGAACGACAACCGCTTATTCCTGGGGCGACGATCCGAAAAAAATTGATGACTACGCCTGGTATTTTGAGAATGCCGACGAAGCGTATCAAAAAGTTGGGCAGAAGAAACCGAATCCGTGGGGTCTGCACGACATGCACGGCAATGTCGCTGAGTGGTGCCTCGATCAATACATTCCGGATTTTTACGCCAAAACCGCTGGCGATAAACCGGCTGTTTTCCCGATTGCAGTCCCCACAACACTTTACCCACGAGTTGTCCGCGGTGGTTCCTGGGACGACGATCCCGATTATCTGCGATCAGCCTCACGACAAAAATCAGACCCCGTCTGGAAAACTCGTGATCCGCAACTTCCCAAAAGTATCTGGTATCATACGGATGCCTCGCATGTTGGCTTCCGGGTTATTCGTCCGTTGAAGCGACCTTGTGAAGCGGACATCAAAAAATATAAGTTGGGGCCGGATCCACAAGAGGAGTAATCGGGGAGAAAAATTGGAGCCTTAATACGATACTGAAATTCGAAGTCGGAAAGTTCTGAAATGAAACGCCGAATTGCATTTCTGATTTGTTTCAGTATCGTTGTTTCCGTTTCATCTTCGATTGATGCAGGGGAAAATGAGCCACAGGTGATGAAACCTTATACGGTAAGGTTGCGATACACAGACGCTTATTTCAAAATGTTGCCGATCCCCGGCGGTCAGTTTATGATGGGCTCACCATCTACCGAGAAAGATCGTCTTGCAGATGAAGGGCCGCAACATCTGGTTAAAATTGAACCATTCTGGATGGCGAAATGCGAAACAACCTGGAATGAATACAACGCATTTCGCTTGAAAATTGATATTCAACAACGCAAAAAAGAAGACATTGTCCCTTCGCAAAATGAGATAATAGCCGACGCCATTACGCGTCCTTCTAAAGAGTACCGGGACATGAGTTATGGCATGGGAATTGATGGCTTCCCAGCAGTTAACATGACTCAGTACGCTGCCAAAACTTACTGCAAATGGCTCAGTGCAATTACGGGAGACTACTACCGCTTGCCAACTGAAGCGGAGTGGGAATACGCTTGCCGGGCGGGAACAACAACCGCATATTCATTCGGAGACGATCCTTCAAAACTCGATCAATACGCCTGGCACTACACGAACTCTGGCGAACAGTACCGTAAAGTCGGGAAGAAAAAGCCCAATCCGTGGGGACTGCATGACATGCACGGAAATGTCGCCGAGTGGTGCCTGGATCAGTATGTGATCGATTTCTACAATAAATTTAATCCTGAAGAACCAGCAATTTTTCCTATTGCAGTTCCCGCAACATTATATCCGCGCGTTGTGCGAGGCGGTTCCTGGGATGATGACGCAGAATATCTGCGAAGTGCATCGAGGATGAAGTCCAAAGCGGCATGGAAAAGACAAGATCCGCAACTCCCCAAAAGCAAATGGTATCATACGGATTCAGACTACGTTGGCTTCCGTGTGGTTCGTCCACTAAAACGCCCTACGCTAAAAGAAATTGAGAAATATGTTCTTTATCCGGACTATATCATGGATATGAGAGATGAGACAAAATAGAGAGAAAAATACATAATTTGTAGTTGATTCCATGATTTCGAGCATGAATCACTTTACCCAATGCCCCTTTTTCGGCTATTTATATGTATAAGGAATCCTTGATTCTGAAACGATAACGATTTGCCCCCCTTCTCAACCTGTTTTAATAATGGAGATGCCCCATGACTTCCCCGAATGAAACTTCCCGTCGTAACTTCATCAAAACTTCTGCAACGGCTGCTGCCGGTCTTGCGGCGGTTTCTCACCTGGCGACTCCGGCAGGGGCTTACGCTGCTGGTGATGAAACATTGAAAATTGGTTTGATCGGCTGTGGTGGACGAGGAAGTGGAGCCGCTTCCCAGGCATTGAAAACCAAGGGAAATGTCAAACTTGTCGCTATGGCGGATATGTTTGGTGATCGACTTGAAGCCAGCCTCAAACGAATCACTACAGCCGTGAAGGCAAACAAGACTGCTGAAGTTGATGTTCCTGAGGATAGTCGCTTTGTCGGGTTTGATGCTTACAAGCAGATGTTGGCAACCGATGTGGATCTGGTCATCCTGGCAACACCTCCCGGTTTCCGTCCGATTCATTTTGAAGCGGCTGTCAACGCCGGAAAAAATATCTTCATGGAAAAACCGGTTGCCGTTGATCCTGCTGGCGTAAACAAGGTTCTGGCCGCTGCACGAGTTGCCAAGGAAAAGAACCTGAAGGTAGGCGTCGGGCTGCAACGTCATCATCAATACACTTATCGCGATATCATCAAACGAATTCAGGATGGTGAGATCGGCGATGTCGTTGCGATGCGAGTTTACTGGAACGGCGGTGGTGTCTGGGATCCACGAAAAACTCGTGAGCAGGTTTCCGGCGAAATGGAGTACCAGCTTCGCAACTGGTACTACTACAACTGGTTGTGTGGCGATCACATTACCGAGCAGCATATTCACAATCTCGATGTCGGTAACTGGATCAAGGGAGATTTTCCAGTCCGAGCCGAAGGGATGGGGGGCCGCGAGGTTCGCAAAGCGGCCAAGTATGGCGAAATTTACGATCATCATGCGGTCGAATTTACTTACGAAGACGGCACCAAGATGTTCAGCCAGTGTCGGCACATTCCTAACTGTTGGAATACCGTCACCGAATGGGCACACGGCACGAAAGGACATGCGAATGTTTCCGGCAGTTCTTACGAACTGTACGGCGGCGATAAGTACCGCTACCGCGATGCCAAGAACGACCCTTACCAGACAGAACACGACGATCTGTTCAAAGCGATTCGTAATAACATCAGTTATAACGAAGCAGAATACGGAGCCAGAAGCACCGCGACATCAATCCTCGGTCGCATGGCAACTTACTCCGGCAAGTCTGTCAACATGAAGGATTTGCTCGCTTCCAATATCAGCATCATGCCCAAAGAATTCAGCATGAGCGCGACCCCACCAACAGTTCCGGATAAGAACGGATATTATCCAATCGCAGTTCCCGGAGTCTTCAAACCGTATTAATCAGGTTGAACCACCAGTTTCTACTGGTAAATTATCCTAAACAGGCCCGACGATTTTTATTTCGTCGGGCCTGTTTGTTTTTCGTTGTCCGGTTCCAGCTTTTCAGCAGTCTGGTTGATATTCTGCAGGCATGTCCGGCTGTTGCCAGCCGCTCATGCCTCCATCGATTAAAAGCATATGACCATGCACATGGCGGGCTGCATCACTGACAAGATAGACCGCCCCTTCTGCACAAACTTCCGGACCGGGAACCTGTCCATTCGGCGTGTGCAGTTCCATCCATTTTTTGAATCTCGGATCTTCCTCGATGATAGATGTCAGTGGCGTACTGACCAGCCCGGGGGCTAAACCATTAACGCGGATGTTATACGGGGCAAGCGAAACGCAAAACGATTTAACCATCATATCGACAGCTCCCTTGGAAGCGTCGTAGCAGGTATGAACCGGCTCTGCAAGACGGCCATTGATCGAGCCGATCATGATGACCCGACCAGCCACTTTGTTCTTCACCCACTCTTTTGCAAAGCGTTGTGTCAGAAAATAAGGGGAAGCGACATTGAGCCGCATCGTCGTGTGATACGTTTCCAGATCCATTTCCAAAAATGGTTTATCAATATAGGTTCCCGCATTGTTGACGAG
>WFOZ01000101.1 GCA_015487825.1 Planctomycetaceae bacterium | reverse complement strand
ACCGCGGATCGCCACTATTTCCCCCCACAGGAAATATCGCGGGGATACTATCAGGGAAGTGGAAAACAGGTCAAGAGGACAAATAAGCTCTGGAAACAGATGGTTTCGGCGGAAGTTTGCGATAAAATCTGACATCCTCAGATATCTACGTCTCTGTAATGGTTAGTCACGCAGGTAGTATCGAACATCCATCTTGGCAATGGTAACCATTTGCGGTTTGGTTCCGAAATACACACCGCCGAAAGGACGTCCGGTTTCGATATCGCCAACCCAAAGAATGAATCAGACAAAAAAATCGCGTTTCTGCCAGTGCTGCTGATGAAAATTATTTTTTTCGATACTTCTCAATAGCTTCCCGCAGTTCCTTCAAACTGACTCGGTCGTTTTTATTAGTATCGATCAGTAGAAAGATTGGTAATTGTTGTTTGGAAATTTCGTCTCGCGTAATTTCACCATCTGCATTGCTGTCAATTCTTGCCAGCAGCTTCTCGGGTTGCCCCCCCAGAGCTTTTGCGACTTCAACCCCCGTCTCTGGGTGAAGTGGAATCGCCACATCGAAGTAGCCGATCATCATTTCGTCCCACGTCTGGTCTCCCCATCGGACCGGAATATTCGGATTGGGGTTAAACGGATTCTGTTTTGAGTTATCGTAATGAGCCGTGCAGAAAATGCGAGTTCCCGGGGCAAGCGTCAAAGGTTCTTTCAACTGATAGGCGGTCTGCCAGTTGAAGTCGTAACTGGGAATTGAAAGAATGGTTTCTTTTTTCCCATCAGGAGAAAGTGTTTCGTACCTGAAAGATTTTCCACGTAGATGCAGATGAGGCATCATGGTAAGTAGTTGAACGGGGGTTTCTGATCGTGGCGAACTGGCTGTTACTTCATGATTAGTCGCATGTGCGGGAATCACAAAGCGGCGGTTCGTTGCACTGCTTGTAACAACCTGATGAGTGACAGATTCTGCATCGGTAAAAATCAATCCCAATTCGCTGACATCTGTCTGTTTTGACCCAACTGAGGTATAGTGAACCTGGAAAATCAATTCCGAATTGGCCGGCAACTTCTTGGCCATGCCCGGCTTCAAAGGTTGTGGCAGCAAACCGGGAACATAGGCCGCCAGAAATCCACTCGTTTCATCAATACTTCTTTTTCTCTTCCCCGTTTTAGGCCGGGTAAAAACGAGTACGTGATGGACAACCAGGTAGTTTCCGGGCCTGACTTCAGCAGCACAGACCCATTTATCTTCTGTGAAACCCGGGTCAACGGTATAATACTGGTATCGGATCTCTTCATCTGCAGGGACAACGAATGGTGTTTTGTTAATTTTGTAGACGACATCGGGCTTGCGGGGCAACTGCCATTCGGAAGCAAATTTCAACGGTTCAGGTAGCATTGCAGGATCGCCTTGCGGAGCACCAGCATCAACCCAGTCGTCAATCAACTGCTTTTCGCTTTCTGACAGATGGCAATCATTCTTGAATTGACCAAATTTTTCATCAGCATGCCAGGGAGGCATTCTTTTCTGTTGAACAACTTCCTGAATCATCCCTGCCCAGCCGACTGCTTCATCGTACTCGGTTAATGCAAACGGAGCGGCCTGCCCTTCGCGATGGCACGAAACACACCTTTTTTGAAACAGGCGGGAAATCTGATTGGAGAAGGTCACCTGATTTGCAGGCTTACTGATAACTTCCCGACCAATGATACATCCGACAGCTTCGGTCCTGGGAACTGAAACAGGGCGATTGGCAAGCAGATCTTCAATTGCATTTTTCAGATCACGTGAACGAGGCTCATTCCGAATAGAACCGACTCCAAACTGGTCATCAATTCTACCCTGGTACCGAATATTTCGTTTTTCATCAAGGACGTATACTTCGGGAGTTCGTTTGGCTAAAAACTGATCGGCAACCCGGTTTTTATGATCCTTAAGCATCGGGAAAGAAATTTTGTGCTTTTCTACGTACTCTGCAATATTCTTAATCGAATCGTGTTGATTCGACATGACTCCCAGAATGACAACTCCCTGATTCTTGAAAGTTTGTGACATTTTCTCCAGGCGAACAGTGTAGAGTTTGGCCAACGGGCATTCTGTTCCCAGGAAAATAACGACGACTACCTTCTTATCACGATACTGACTTAGTGAATAGGTCTTCCCACTGGAATCCTGTAGGATAAAGTTATTGATATGTCGGGCAGGCAGTTTTTCTTTCGCCGTTAATGTCGGGGGGGACAATAATAAACATGCCCCGAGAACCAGGGTAAACATGGACGCACGTTTTATAGATAGATAAACATCACTCATATGATCACTACTGCCTGTCTGAAACATTCTGAAAATGAACTGCTCTTCTACTCTTACTACCTGTCTTATCGAGAATCGGTTTCATATCTCGCTGCTACAAACCTCTAAGATTATCAGTTTTTAACAATGCCGCGATGTTAGAATATGTAACTTGTATTTACAAAACAGGTTAAGACTATTCTGGCCGAACCTGTTTTTCCTGTCCGACGGCTCTGGAAAATCGTCGTGCATTTGCTGCTTTAACCGTAACTATTCAGCGGGAGGGGGGCTGGGGACAGATTGTTATTTGAAAAGCTTGAATACCCAACTGACTTTCACACAATCTGCCCCCAGAATTGGAGATCTCATTACATCTTGGGGGCAGATTGTCGCCAGCCGTACG
>WFOZ01000100.1 GCA_015487825.1 Planctomycetaceae bacterium | reverse complement strand
GTGCAAGCACGCCATCCTACAACAAACTGAAAAGTCGAAGGTGTGATGGAATTATTTTATTAGTGTTCATTCGCGTCCATTCGTGGTTCAAAAAAATCACATGGAAATATCCTGCCACTTTTGCACAGCATTTCATTGATAAGGTACTATGTGGCTCTCTTATTTGATGCGATTGTCCGCAATAGCGGACCCTACATCAGGGCTGAATAGTAACAACAATTCGGGAATTTTTGTTTTTCTTCCAGAATGAGCGTCCCCTTTCTCAAACGATTTCCGCTTTGTGGAATAGTGAATGACCAAACGAATTCACTACTGAAAAACTAAAATAATGGAGAATGAGATGAAAAACGCTCTTATTTGTACCGCTGCTGTTCTGGGACTGGTTATTGTTGGCTCTGCTGATGCAAATGCTGGAGTTTACGGAAACGCAAGGCACTACAGCTACAACAACTTCACCCCCGGCCATTCCAATTCCTACTACAGTGGTGGCCACCGAAGTAATTACTCTTACGGGAACACTCACACTGGAAACAGGTACTACAACTCTGGCTTTGGTCATGGTAACAACTATGGCTACGGAAACGGCTACGGCCACCAGAACCGGAGATACACGCCGGGACACGGTTACTCAGGAACTTCGATTCACTTTAATGGCAACTCTATCGATCTCCATAGAACGAATCGATACGGCCATTAATTCTTAAAAATACGTATTTCTTCTGTAAATGCCGCGGTTTCATCGATACGATAAAGCCGCGGCGTTTATGCATTTGCACAACACCTTTCTGGTTGGTGTTTGGTGCGTATCGTTTCGGCTCTCATTTCTAACGAATTCAAGCACAAAGGATAATCATTATGAAGAATCAGATCTTACGATGCCTCTTGCCAGCAATGGCTATATTACTGCTCAGCAGCAATGCAAAAGCCCAACCACATCATTCTCGCAATCGTTCCCATCATGGAAACATGAATCAACATTCCAATAGTAGAATTTCAGGATACCAGTTCAACAACAGAAGCCATACAGTCAGAGACCGGTACGGGTACTCCTACGGAACCTACCACCAGGATATTATTCACCCCAATTCCCGTTACATCGTCCCGCATCGTAATTCACGCCATAACGGCACTTACTATCAGGAAAATGGCCGTTATTACTACTACCCCCAAACCTATAATATCCGACCGGACCAACACTTAAACGCTCGCCCACAACAAATTACCTATGGGAGCTTTTCTCGAACTGAAGATCTGGGATCGCGTCTGGAATCAATAGCAAATGATTTCTGCCTTGAACTACATGCCAACTACCGCCACAACAGAAATTTCGATGAAGTTTATCGGGAAGCATATCAGATTCTGGAAACCGCAAAGTATATCCATAAAGAAGACCATGAAAAACATCAGGGTGAAATCGCGCGAGAAGTCAGTAAACTTGATGACCTGTTTCATCATGTTCAGGATGAAGTTTCGCGATGGAGCTCAGATCGTGATCATCATAACCCGGCAATGGGAATTCAATCTCATCTGGGACTGCTCGAATCAACGATTCATCACTTGATGAACGATGCCGGAGTAAGACCACGGCATGCAGATGGAAACGGACATAACCAAGGCTCATCCGGAACACGAACTGCTCCAAGACCGAACTAATAACCTCTGAGACAGCTCAATCAGATAATGAGCCCTCCGAGTCCTGGCATTGTGGCGCTTAGGGTTGGGGGGGGGCTTTTAATATCTATCTGAATTGTTGCACTCGATGATCGTTAGATTCGAAATAGTATTGTTTAATCCAGGCGAACAGTACGAAGTCGCAGGGCGTTGCTGACGACAGAAACAGAACTGAAACTCATAGCCGCGGCAGCCAGCATCGGGCTGAGTAAGAGGCCGAATATCGGATATAGCACGCCCGCCGCCACAGGAACGCCCAGCATGTTGTAGATGAATGCAAAGAACAGGTTTTCTCGAATATTACGGACCGTGCGTCGACTTAACTGGACAGCTTTCACGATTCCGCGCAGATCCCCTTTCACCAGCGTGACACCTGCACTTTCAATTGCCACATCACTACCTGTGCCCATCGCGATGCCGACATCCGCCTTGGCTAAAGCAGGGGCATCGTTAATTCCATCACCGGCCATCGCAACAGTATGTCCTTTTTTGCGAAGTGCTTCTACATATTCGAGTTTATCCTGTGGTTTGAGACCGGCTTCTACCTGATCAAGCTTCAACTTATCGGCTACTGCTTGAGCCGTTCTCGCGTTATCACCGGTAAGCATAATGATTTTCAGCCCGAGGTGGTGCAGCGTGGCGACCGCTTCAGAAGTTGATTCTTTAATCGGATCGGCAACAGCAAGAATCCCGGCAAACTCTCCATCGATTCCCACGAAAATTACGGTACGCCCTTGCTGCTGCAGTTCCATCGCTCGCTGCTGAAGCGGCTCGGAAGAAATAGAATGCTCGCTTAGAAGTTCCGACTTTCCGATCACAATTTTCTTTTTGAGAACGACACCAAGAACTCCACCGCCGGTTACTGATTCAAACTGACTCACCTCAAATAGAGAAAGATTTCGATCACGGGCAGCATCGACAACAGCTCGAGCCAGCGGATGTTCGCTGTTCTGTTCAAGCGAAGCAGCCAGTTGAATGAGTACCGACTGATCAAAATTGTGACTCGGTACAGATTCAGTTAACTTCGGTTTCCCTTCGGTTAGCGTCCCGGTTTTATCGACAACGATCACATCTACCTGCTTCATTGTTTCGAGCACTTCAGCATTCTTAATGAGAACACCTTCTTTCGCCCCCCTGCCCACCCCAACCATAATTGACATCGGTGTTGCCAATCCCAGCGCACAGGGGCAGGCGATGATGAGTACAGCGACCGCATTCACCAGCGCATGAGCCAACCGTGGTTCGGGACCAATTATTGCCCACACAATAAACGTAAGCACGGAAGAAAGAACAACAGCAGGCACAAACCAGGAAGCAGCGACATCGACCAGACGCTGGATCGGAGCCTGACTGCGTTGTGCTTCTGCAACCATTTGCACAATACGTGAGAGCATTGTATCGCTACCAATTCGTTCTGCCTGCATGAGAAACGAACCGGTTTGATTTACCGTGCCACCGATAACTTCATCGCGAACAGCTTTACTTACCGGAATCGGTTCGCCGGTAATCATCGATTCATCAACCATACTATGACCATCAGTAATAACGCCATCGACTGGAATTTTTTCGCCGGGGCGTACTCGCAGCAAATCATCCTTATTGACCTGTTCCAGTGGCACATCAACTTCAGTACCATCCCGCATAACATGGGCAACAGGAGGAGCAAGTGAAAGCAACTCTCGAATTGCACCACTGGTTCGATGCCTGGCTCTCAATTCAAGCATTTGCCCAAGCAACACCAACACAATAATCACAGCCGCGGCTTCAAAGTAAACTTCAGGTTGACCATTAACCAAAAAAGATTCCGGAAGAAATTGAGGAAAGAAAAAAGCAAAAACGCTATAGATATATGCTGCACCTGTCCCCAGCGCAACCAGAGTAAACATGTTAAGATTCCAGCTGAGCAGACTTTGCCAGCCACGCACAAAAAACGGCCAGCCTGCCCAAATTACAACCGGCGTACTGAGGATTAACTGTATCCATTGCGATGCTCTGCTCGATAACAACTGTTCAAACGCGGGGATAATCATGGGAGCCATTGCCAGCACAAGAACCGGAAAACCAAGCAAAAGTCCTACCCAGAATCGTCGAGACATGTCGATCAGTTCGCCATCATCCTCTTCACCTCCAGGCACCACCGTCATCGGTTCCAGCGTCATTCCACATTTGGGGCAATTTCCCGGATGATCCTGCTGAACTTCCGGGTGCATTGAGCAAGTGTAAATGGTTTTCGTTTCAAGTGATGGCATTGCCGGTTCCAATGCCATCCCACATTTGGGACAACTATCCGGATGATCGCTGACAACTTCCGGGTGCATCGGACAGATATATTTTCCGGCAGAAGTACCAGACGAAAGATTCGATGCCGGTACATCGCTACTGTTATGCCCTTGACAACAACTCGGAGCTGATTTTTGTGGAGGAGAATCTATAATACCTGACTGACTTTGCGCAAGAAATTTATTCAGACAATGCTCGCTGCAAAAATAATAAGTTTCGCCATGAACCTGAGCACTTAAACTGCTCGCTTCATCAACCTGCATCCCGCAAACCGGATCGTTAGCCATGCTTGATTCCTTCTAATCAGGCAGCAAAATATAAGCAGAAATATTCCAGCGTGGCTGGTATGCAACTACCAGAGAGAGGTAATTGATTTTTCATCAAACAACACACTTCGATATTGGGAGACTCTAAATCTATCATGGCCAGAGTGTAACGCACGAGTTCACTTTCTTCGTTTAACGGCAAGCCGAAGGCGACTGTGTAAAAAGGCGTGCTTTACACAAGAGTAAAACGTCGCCCTCGGCTTGCAGTCAAACGAAGTATAAGTGAAAGTCGTGATGACGCAGAACGTGCGAACATCGTGCATTATAGAGACATTCGCTCACGATATTCATTGATTAGATGATTCAAAACCCGAGTTTCTTCATTTTCCAGATGACTAACTGGACAGCGCCAGGATCAACTCGTTCCCAGGCAGGAGTTTGGGAACGAGGAATAAACAGCTGATAAAACGTAAAAGATAACAAAAAGGTCGCCGGTTTAACCCGGCGACTTTTCGGATCGTTTTCTCGAGCTCATACTGACCACTATTTACAACTCGAGCACTGTCCGGAACCACCTCCAGAAAAAGAGCGAACTGCAGGAGCAGGAGAAAGACCGGCAGTCTGCACTGAAGGTGACTGCATGACCGGGATCTGTTGAGGTGAGGTATGATTATGAGCACTGGAGTCGTGTGCTTGTGACGCCATTGCTGGAGTTTGCGAAGCGAATGGTTGAATCGATTCCTGCTTTCCTGCACCAAACCGACTCCCCTGGCTTGTCTGGCAACCAACCAGGGTGCCGCCAAACAGAGTTCCAAAAACTGTAACCAGAACGAGAGAGCGAACATTAAACGACATGATATATCTCCGAAACAAAGCCCGTTATTCAGCTTTGCATAATTGCTTTCAGGGTCAAAACAGAATCTCTTCAACTATATATATATATATATATATATATTGTAAAGAGAGTCGACATAAAACAGCATAGGCACGAAATGATCAAAAGCACATTTCGTCTACAAACTGCTACAATCGAAAGCAATTCAAAGCAATACAAACCGCCAGTGAAGAAGAGGCAATTCCGAGAGTATGCGATGCAGGAAAGGCTCGCTCGGTGCAATGAGTCTCTGTACTGAGAAGGAAGGAACTATAAGCAAGCTCCATCAAATCCGATTGAATAATTCTTGATTCACTGAAAGGAACAACGGGAATTTCCCGCTGTTGATCGCAACAATGGCATTGGCTTCCACACTGGCAACTCTGGTTTGAATCGCAGCAGGATGCTCCTTCACCATTGCAGCAACAAGTCGAATTTCCAGAACAGCAATCTTGAATGGAGTTACACGACAAGGCCGTAAAGCAACCGCATGAAGACGCACTGACGCTTTGCAATGGAATCGCAATGACTGCAACCCAAAGCATCATCAGCCTGATTTTCATACGATTTTTTCGCATTACAACCGATTCCTCAACCAATATCAGCAAAGAGAATTTTTGCCATACAAGTTTTGTTATCGACAGAATCGGTTGGTTCTGAAAACAGAAATTTTGCAGAAACCTTTATTTTACCGTTATTTCGGAATGTGGCTGGGGGCAGATTGTCATCGGAAAGGTTGGAATGCCCAGAGAAATTCCGCACAAGATGCCCCCAGAAGTAACGATTCAGCGTTGGCGTAGGGTCCGCTACCCGCGGACCACGATGAGAGGTGGATCCTCCTGTTTCTGCGGTGGTCCGCAATAGCGGACCCTACAAACACCCTGAATTTCTGCAATAACCAAACATTGCTGAATAGTTACAGAACTTATTTGAAAAGCGAGGGAGCGGCATTATCTTCAGCAATCATGGGGGGAGCAATTTTGAACTTCAGACCCGTGATGTTTTCCAGTTTATCGTGTATTGCATGGATGTTTTTCCGTACTTTACGTTGTGAACCACGGTTTTGCTGAATTAACTGATTTGCGGTAAGTTTCGCCTCTTCAAGCAGTTTCACTGTCTTCTCATCCAGTTTACCGCTGGCCCATTGTGATCCCTTCTCAAAGTGAAATGTCGCAGCTTTGAGGTCTCGACCGGTACGAACCATTTCCTGCTTATCCTGAAATGTTACAACCTGACAACAGCGATGATTACTTTTAATACAATGGTGGCCGGCCAACGCATAATGCGCACGGGAAAAAGCCCGCTCCAATATGAGGACCGCCTTGACACGATTGGCTTCAACGGAATCTGCAAGTCGCCTGAGTTCTGCAATCGATGCGTCCAGAGCTGCTTTCCCGTCTGGAGTTGCCCGAGCAGCTTCCAGACGTAAATAAGAAACAGCATCACGTAAATGTTTGGCAGCCTGCTTGGCTTTACCAGTCACAAAGCTTTCTCTCGCTGCCTCAAAATGATAGCACGGTTTATCGATAAAAGTTGCGAGAATGTCTTCATCGATTTCGATCTTTGCAGGCGAAAGAGGCTTGAGTTTCTCTTGAGCCACAGTAGTTGTCGTCACCAATGCAAACGCGATAAGAAGTAGTATTCGGCGAAAAGACAGGCTGTCGGGTAACATAATTCAGAATCCTGGTTTGGTTGAGAGTTGTAACTTGTCGATTAAATGCGAGCGAAATCTAATCAATCGCCTTGTTTGTGTCCATGGGAATCGAAAACGCGAGTTTGATTGGGGTGCAGAACACTATTTGCGAGATGGAGGTAGTTTTGTAGAATGAGCAGGTAGAAATGGGGGGCTTGTTTTGACGTAACTCTAATAACTCATGGGGGATGCAAGGATGCAATTGTCTGATCAGGATTTGGGGAAAATCAAAGATCTTGCCCGGCAGTGGGGAAAAATTATCAGCGAAGAAGCTTTCGGCCCCGAAGGCCCTGGCTTGGACGTTTCCTTCACCAACATGGAAGATGTCTGGGTGGCCGCAGGCGAAGGACTGATCGAAGGGGTTGCCCGCGAAGCACTCGGTAAGCAGGCCGAAAACTTGCAAACCGAGCAAGCCTGTCCGCAATGCGGGGCGAGTTGCAAACTCAATTCGCAGCAGCGGACAATGCAGGCTCAGGGAGCAAAAGTTTCCTGGTCTGAAGCAAAGTGTTACTGCCAAAAATGTCGGCGGTCTTTTTTTCCCTCAGCGTGTTGCCTTGGGGATTGATGCGCACAACTATAGTCCGTCGATTCTTGAAAAAGTGGTAACCGCAGGGGGCGAACTGAAGTCGTTTCTATTGGGAGCCAAAATGTTGAAGCAGTTGGCTGGTTTTGAAATCAGTCACATGCAAGTGCAACGCATCACGAATGAAATCGGCAACGAATTGCGAGAGGCTCGCGATGATAAAACGGAACAATATCGAACGCGCAAACTAAAACCAAAACCAGGCGTTCCGGTTGAATTGGCTTGTGTGGCGATTGATGGGGGGCGTCTTCAAACTCGCCAGCAAGGACAAGGCACTGGCGTACACAATGAGTGTTGGAAGGAAACGAAAATCGGTTGCTTGATGCGCATGAGCGGCGAAACATTCGAGCAAGATCCTCACCCCGAATTGCCTGGCTGCTTTGCCAGTAAAAAACAAGTGGAATCGATCTGCGAATCGCATTCACAAGAACTGTCGAACCCGCAGGAATCGGACAATCCCCCTATAAATGTAGAGGGTAAATCGATTCTTGAGAAAAGGATGACTCCGCCATCGTGGCGACCCACCCGTCTGTTTCGCACGTGCGTTGCCACGCTTCGCACCAGTAACGAGTTCGGAAAAATGCTCGCCGCTGAATCGCAGCACCGTCGTTTTTACGAAGCAAAACGACAAGCCTTTCTGGGAGATGGTCAAGCTTATAACTGGACGATACAAAAATTGTGGTTTTCGGACTTTGTTCCGATTATCGACTTTGTGCACGTTGTCGAATATGTCCACCAAGCCGCCAAAGCGATCCATCAAACGGAGTCTGAAATCTGGAATCATTATGTGGAGTGGACGACTCGCTGTTGGCAAGGCAAAGCAAGCGAAGTGATTCAAGAATGGGAAAGTTGGCTCGCGGCTCAGCCTCGTGTTGAAGGTTCAGGAACCGAAGAGGAATCAAGCGAAGTGAAACAGAAAAGCAGACCGCTTGTCGCAAACGATTCTCGTGAAATTGTGCAAACCACATTGACTTACTTTCGTAACAATTGCGAACGGATGAAGTATCCCGAGTACCGTTGTGGGGGTCTGCCAACGACCAGTTCGATGATTGAATCCTTGGTCAAGGAATTCAACTATCGCGTGAAAGGAACGGAAAAATTCTGGAACCGAAATGATGCAGCGACGACAAAATCCGACGTGGATCACCCGGTGGAATCGATCCTGCAAATCCGGGCGGCATTGCTCTCAGACGATGCACGATTGCACAAGCACCTCAGCACCCGCCCGGGCAAATCGCTCCGCCACTACCAATCCCACAGCCCATAAATCCAACAAAAAAACAAATAGCGTTCTGCACCCGGCGAGAGCGTAGATCTAGTTCTGCTGGCTAACGATACCGATCCAGAAGGACAAGCTCTTTCCATCCAAAGCATTGCCACTCCAGTAGGTGGATCGGTGGCATTGGAGCCGGATGTTCCGCAGGCAATCTGGGACGACTGGTTGAATAACGGCCAGATGATGTACGGCACTTTTGAGGAATGGTATAACAGTATTTACAATATGATGGGAGACAATCCGTTATCTTACAAACGGGTTTATACTCCCGATGCTGGTTTTAGCGGAAATGATGTTTTTAGTTATACGATCATCGATTCCCAGGGAGCCACAACTACCGGTACAATCACTGTCATTGTCACTGAACCTGGAAATACGAATCAGCCTCCTACGCTGACAAGTTTCATGGACCAGAACACAGATGTGGGTATTGCTACTGAAGCGGTCACTTTCACGATTGGAGATCTTGAAACTTCAGCATCCTTGTTAACTGTTATTGCGACTTCAGATAATCAAGCTCTCGTGCTGGACAGTGACATCGCAATTACAGGTACAGGGGCCAGTCGCTCGTTGATTGTCACTCCTGAAGCC
>WFOZ01000099.1 GCA_015487825.1 Planctomycetaceae bacterium | reverse complement strand
TACGTGCGTTGTCGGTCCGAACGGATCCGGCAAAAGTAATGTTGTTGACGCCATGAAGTGGCTGCTGGGAGACCAAAGTCCCAAAAGTCTGCGTGGCAAGCAGATGTCGGATGTCATTTTCAGTGGTTCTCGATCTCGCAAAGCAAGCGGCTTTGCAGAAGCATCGCTGACATTCGAAAACAGTGCACGTTTTCTGGAGCTTGATGCAGATGAAGTGCGTATTACGCGCAGGCTGTATCAGGGAGGTGATTCCGAATATTTAATCAATGGCGAAATATGCCGACTGAAAGATATCCGTGAACTTTTCATGGGTACCGGAGCTGCCACTTCTGCTTATTCGATTATCGAACAGGGACGAGTCGGCCAGGTCCTCCAGGGAAACCCATCAACACGACGGATTCTGTTCGACGAAGCAGCCGGCATCAGCCGCTTCAAATCTCGAAGGATTGATGCCGAAAGAAAACTGGAACGTGTTTCCCAAAACCTGCTGCGGCTTACCGACATTGTTGATGAAGTCGAAACACAACTGCATGGCCGCAGAAATCAGGCTGGCAAAGCGGCGAAATTTCGGGATCTGACAAGAAGCTACGATGCACTCTGGCTCGGGCTGGCAGCCGACGATTCTCGCAGATTGTATTTCACGCTGACCAATCTGCATACTGAAGCGACTTCCCTGAGCGAGCAGGTTAACCAGGCGAAAGCAGAGCAGCAATCCTTCGAAGCTCAGCGAAAACAGCTACGGGAGGAATTCAATCGAGTTGACGAACAACTTCAACAAACCGAAGGAAGCCTGTCTTCATTGATGCAGCAGCGTTCCAGCCTGCAGACATCTCTGCATCATCAACGTGAACGCAGTAACGAAATCGACCACGAATGTGAAATTCTCCGCAAACAGCGGCAGGACTTGAAACGCAGAGTCCATGAAATTCAACTGGAAATTGCAAATGAAGAGCAACTGTTTCTTCAGGCAAAACTGGCTGTCGAACAGAAGCAGCAGGAGCAACATCTGGATGAATCTCTACTTGTTGAAATCAATCAACTTCTTGAACAGCAACGAGATACTCAGAACAATCTGACACGCGAGTTACAGGAACAACTTCGCCTTCAGGCAACTTCCGAAAACCATCTTGTCCATCTGAAGCAGCGGCAGGAGACCGTCCTGGCTGCCATTGATCGTGTGCGACTGGAAATCGAGCAGGCAGAGCAGACAATCCAGCAAAGATCGGATGAAGTGGCGACTGCACAAGATATTTACGAACAGGCAGCTTCTGTTAATCAGGAACATAAGCAGCGTATCGCTCAAATCGAATCGCGCAAGCAGGAGCTGCGGCACGAACTCGATGCCATCCACGCCCGCATGAGAGAAGACCGCGAACAACGCAGCGCCTGGGAAGCACGGCTCGGATTACTGGAAGACATGGAAAAACGCCAACTCGGCTTGAGTGTTGGCGTTCAGGAAATTCTGCAACGATCCCGACAAAGTCCGCTGCCTCCCTGGAAACATGTGCTCGGCATCCTGGCGGATTTTATCGAATGCGAACTTGAATATGCTCCGCTGATTGAAATCGCATTCGGTGGCGGAGGTGGTTCTGAAATGATTATTGTCGATCAGCTCCAGCCAATCCTCGAATACCTGGACCGTGGTGAAACACAATTCGAAGGACGTATCGGTTTTCTGGAAGTTCCCAGCGGCAAATCTGCGTTACCGACAGAAGTAACCGATCCCGCTGTTCAGAAATACCTGGAATCGCTACAGCATTCTGAAAATGTTATCGCCAGAGCCGACCATCTGGTGCAATGTGAACCAGCTTATCGCGGGTTGATTGAGCGTTATCTCAGTCAGACCTGGGTTGTCGATACATTAACAACTGCCAGACGGTTCTCACTGGCAGCTCCCATTCCACTTCAATTTCTGACATTGCAGGGCGACATGCTCGACCGGGATGGCATGATTCAAACCGGGACGCTGCAATTGGAATCTTCTATCGTTTCCCGCAGAAGTGAGATCCGCCGGTTAAAAAATGAGGTGAACCAGCTCGAACGGCATATCAACAGGTTAACGGGCAAAACGACAGAATTTGACGAGCTGCTCAGTCGGCTTGATACGGAAATTAAAACAGCACAAAGCTGGATGGAAAAGCAATCAGCCGAGTTGACCGATCTTGGCCAGAAGCTGATACTTGCTCGCACAAAGCAAACTCAGGCTATTCAGGAAAAAGGACGACTCGAACAGGATCTCGCCTCGTTAACACAACAACAGCAGGATGTCGGACGGGAAATTGAACAGGAACACCACAAACTAAAAGAATATCAGACGACATTAGAATCAATCCGCAACCAGGCAACCAGTATCGAAGAAGAACTACAAACGCTCCAGAAGCAGAAACAGGAACTTATTACCAATCAAAGCCAATACCAATTGGGGCTGGCTAAGGTCAAAGAACAATTAACCGCAATTGAAAATGTTCTCAAACGCTTACGCAATGATTCACGCTTGAGGGATAATCAGTACAACGAAGCGGAATCCCGTCTCAAGCTTGCAGTCCAGAAGCAGAATCAGACCGAGTTGCAAATTCTTAACGCACAGTCTCAACTGGCTGAGCTGTTTTTAATTGGTGAGCAGCTTCAGGTTGAAGTTCGACGCGTACGCCGCATGCGTGGAGAAACGCAGGTTCAACGTGACCAGCTGACCGAACAACTTCGCACAATTTCCGAATCGAAAAGAGCTCACGAACAACAGTTGCAGGATCTGCGCATTGAACAGAAAGATCTGGAAAACGAGCTGGAATCTCTTGTCGAAAAATTGACCGATGATTATCAACTTTCATTAAGAGACTTGCACGAACATCAGGTTTCGGCATTCGTTCCTTATTATGCCATGCGATCCGGAGAAGAAATTCCGGAACTTGAACTCCCACAATCAGTGATAGCACAACAGGTTGAAGAAGATGATGATCCTGAGGCAATTTCAGAAGTGCCTGAAGAAGCCGGCGAAGAACAGCCGGATGAGATAGAGCAGCCTCACCAGATCGCAGAAATTACTGATCCACTTTCACTGATCGATGAGGAATTTCTTCAGGAAAATCGATGGGCATGGGAGGATTCTGAAATTCCGTATGAAGAGGCGCGAGAGGAAATTGAACGGGAAGTAAACCGTTTACGCAAAAAGATAAAAAAACTGGGAGCCGTCGATCCGGAATCATTGCAGGGGTTGGATGAACTCGAATTCCGCTATAAGCACCTCAGTACGCAGCTACAGGATTTGAAGCACGCACAAGCAACTCTGGAAGATATTATACGGAAATTGAATTCCGAATCCCGCCGAATTTTCATGGAAAGTTTTATCGCCATTCGCGAGCAGTTTCAGCAACTTTACCGCCAACTATTTGGAGGAGGCGAAGGCGATTTGCTGATGGAAGATGAAACCGACCCTCTCGAATGTGGTATCGAAATTGTTGCTCGACCGCCAGGCAAGGAACTTCGCAGCATCTCACTTCTTTCGGGGGGAGAAAAAACAATGACAGCTGTGGCGTTGCTACTTGCAATTTTCAAAAGCCGCCCGAGCCCGTTCTGTATTCTGGACGAAGTGGATGCTGCACTCGACGAAGCAAACATCGACCGCTTTGCCAGTGTTCTGACACAATTCCACGACCAGACCCAGTTTATTGTCATCACACATCGCAAAAGAACAATGACCGCAGCCGACCGCATCTTCGGGGTGACGATGGAAGAAGCAGGCATTTCCAAACGGCTGACAGTCCAGGTAGACGACGTGGGAGAAAACGGCGAATTCAAAACAAAAGGAAACTCCGCCGCTGCCTGACTACCAATTCAAAACAGATTCAAAATATTGATCGAGTGTCAACTTTTTGAATTGATGTTGAACGTTTTTCACTTACGAAATGCAAAAAATGTCATACATCAATGGATTCTTGCAGCACTAGAATTTCCACAAATCTGCTCTGGGGTTCTCATCAATTAGATCTGCGAGTTGCTCTGCCAGTTTTTTTGCTTCTTCGGAGATGGTTTTGGGGACCGTCACTTTGATAGTGATAAGCTGGTCTCCTTTTTGCTTCGTTTTTTTATCCAGAACGCCTTTGCCACGCAGTCTCAGTTTTGCACCACTGGATGTACCTGGCGGAACAGTCACGGTGACATCGCCAGCACTGAGAGTCGGAACATCGATTTTTGCACCCAGAATTGCTTCGGTGATAGTGATCGGGACTTCGAGCAGAATATTCGCTCCGTCCCGTTTGAAGTAGGGATGCGGTGCGATCTTAACCTTCACCAGTAAATCACCCGGCGGCCCCCCGGTCATCGAAGGTTCTCCCTGCCCAGCCAGGCGAATCGTGGCTCCCTGATGAATCCCTTCCGGAATGGTAGCAGTGAGTGTTTCACGACCGCTGCCTCGGTGAATGGATAATTCGTACTTTCCTCCTTCGGCAGCTAAATGGAACGGGATTGTAATTTCCGATTGGATATCCCGCCCTTTTCGCGGGCGCGTCCTGCGTTGTCCTCCTCCGCCAAATCCGCCGCCGAACAGATCGCCAAAATCAACACCTCCAGCTCCACCGCCTCCAAAAATCTGCTCTAAATCAATCGGGCCGGATCCCGGATGTCCGTAGTTTCCGCCTCCCATTCCTTCAAAGCCAGCTCCGTACATATCGTACTTTTTCCGCTTCTCGGCATCGCCCAGAACATCGTAAGCCTGCTGAATCTGCTTGAATTTTTCGGCTGCCTGCTTATCGTCCGGTTTGCGATCAGGATGATATTCACGAGCCAATTTACGGTAAGATTTCTTAATTTCATCTTCCGAAGCGTTCTTGCCAACGCCAAGTACCTGATAAAAATCTTCGTTTGCCATGAGTTGCCAATAGTGATTAAACGGAATTCCTGAATTGATTGATACAGGTAGTTTACGAGGGAATGCCCAAACGTGCAAACGCAGGCACTCCGGCCAGGTTTCAATACTGAAACGACTAAGTGCTACGCAGGAAGTAGACAGATTACTCCGTATCGGAAATTGTTGGATTCTTATTAAGACATCGATCTATCTGTCGCACTGCCTGTCGGAGCCTCTGAGTGTTTTCCACAATCGCAAGTCTCAAAAATCCTTCCCCGTCTTCGCCAAATCCACGACCGGGACTGACTGCGACTCCTCCTTCATCGAGTAGTTTCATCGAGAAATCTATTGATCCCATTTCAGCCCAGGGCTCTGGTATTTTCGCCCAGACAAACATGGTCCCTTTCGGACGTTCCAGTTCCCAGCCAATTCGCTCCAGACCATCGCACAGTGCATCTCTCCGAAGTTGGTACTCGGCAGAGACACTTTCGACAGCCGCCTCGCAGTGTCTCAGAGCAACAATTGCTGCAATTTGTGTCGGCTGAAACAGGCCGTAATCGTAGTAACCTTTAATCGTCGATAAAGCACGAACCATTTCCGCATTGCCGGTACAAAAGCCAACCCGCCAGCCAGCCATGCTGAAACCTTTGCTCATCGTTGTGAATTCAACACCAACATCAATCGCCCCTTGAGAAGCGAGAAAGCTGGGAGCTTTGTAGCCATCGAAGCAGATATCCGAATAGGCAAAATCACTGATGACCAGGAAGCCATATTTTTTAGCTAATGCAACCAGATCATCATAAAACGTTTGATCGACAACCGTTGTTGTTGGGTTATGTGGAAAGTTGACGATCACCAGTTTCGGTTTGGGATACTGATGTTTGCAGGTATATTCGATATTGGTCAGAAACTGTTGCGGGTCTCTGCAATCGAGAGAAATTACATTCCCGGAAGCGAGCGCGACTGCGTAAACATGAATGGGGAAATACGGAGCAGGCACGATCGCAGTATCACCCGGTCCCATCAACGCCAGGCAAAGGTGACTGAAACCCTCTTTCGAACCGATACAGGTAACTACTTCGGTATCGGGGTCGAGCCTGACACCATACTTTTTCCAATATCGGGCAGAAACTTCCTTGCGTAAATTGGCTATTCCGTTTGAAACCGAATAGCGGTGGTTTCTGGGATCATTAAGTGCCTCAGCCATTTTTTCGATGATCAGAGGATCAGGCGTATCCGTCGGATTTCCCATCCCCAGGTCGATAACATCGACTCCCTCAACACGTTTTTCATATTTTAACTTGTTGATTTTGCCAAACAGGTAAGGAGGCAATCTCTTGACTCGTTCAGCGACCGGAATGTTAAACGGTTGATCAGAAAAGGGGACTTCAGATTCGCTACGCATGGTATTCAGTCGGAAATAAACAGGGTGAGTATAAAAGTTGACGCGGGCAGCATTTACTTGTCTTCATGGCAAGCTGAAGGCATCATACACTGCGAGTCCTGTTTTGGACAGTTATGTTTCTTTTTTGGTTCACTCAATATCCACAACCAGTCCACGTTTTCCCCGCAAATTGTGCCAATGTAAATTGACTGCTTCCCTTTTGCAGGATATTTGCAGAAACATCTCCGGAAACCCGGCGTCGATTACCCCTTCATCGGAAGCTGCCTGTATATTAAGCCCGTCCGGGAAATCGACTGACTTCAACAGGAATAAATGCTCAATTCCTAATTCTGCAGCCAACCATAACGCAACACTGTCACTCGTTATATTCCAATGATGCCGGAGTTTGATCTTTGCAGCCATTTCCAACTGATCAACCCAACTGACAGCATCCAGAACCGGAGTAAGTTGTTGAACGATAGCCATTTCAAGTTGCTGCTGATTTTTTACCAGGCAGCTTTTCGCCAATACAGAAGTAACCAGCGAAGCTGTCAGCGACATCGTCCCGATCGCCAATCGATGCGACCTTTCTTCTTCAAGATTAAAAATGTGGTCCCACTGACGAACGAGATCTGCACAACTCCCTCCTCCGGTCAAAAGCACAACCGGGGCGTTCAATTGATCCAGAAAGTCCCGTAACCGATCCGGAAATTCCGGCCAATCGAGCAGGCTTCCTCCCACTTTGCAAAGGATCATTTGTTTCAAGTCTTTTTTAATTTTCCCACTTGCAATACTGCCAACAGAAAACCAGGTACTTCATCATATTCATCTGGCTACGGCAGTCAAAACAGATATTCTCAATCACTAATACTGCAAACAGCAATTGATATGTAACACTTTTGGGCATTTCGTAAGTGAAAATCTATGAACTCGACCAGTCCCCTTCACTACATCGATCATACAGTTCACGTAACGACTGTCTGATGTCCCCTCGATGTTTATTGAAGATCAATTCCAGTTCACGATAGCGGGATTCACTAAGCGGAAAAGTCAGTTCTCTCACGATATCTGATAACAGCGAGACAGATGTTTTGCAGGTAATTAATGTGGGTAGCAACCCTTTGCGATGCGAGGTGATCAGGCAGCGGTGCTCTTTCCCGAGTTGACGAAGAAAGCTTTTCCAGTTCCACCAGGAAAGTTGCTCTGCTCCGTCAATGCAGAATAAATCAGAGGGAGTGGCTCGTGAAAAAATATCATCGAGCAGTTCCCCTGGTATTTTTCGGTCTCCTTCTCTTAATTTTATCCAGTGAGTCTGTCCCGACTCCATCGCACAAGCTAACTCTTTTTGTAGTGTTGTTTTTCCATGCCCCTGTGGTCCGACAATCGCAGCTTGACTGCCCAGTGCCAAAAATCGATCCTGCAGCATTCTCAGGGAGTTCTCTGTATACCTGAATCGAATTTTCCGAAGGTGTTCGGTGGCAAACGGATTGTTGCGGGCAGGACAGAACGATTTTTTCAACCGCTGCTGAATTGTCATTCGTCTTCATACCGTTGACTGTGCAGAAAAATCTCCTGAGCATCGGGAGAGATAACAATTTCCCGGCGGATTGAATCTCCTCCCGGCAATGCGATTAACTCAAATGCCCAGACAAGGGAAACAAGTTTTCCTGAAAAACTGTAGGGAGCCTCCGGAAGCCGAATCGTTTCTGTGACCTCATCACTCATCATTGGTTGATCGTACTTCCAGGATTTCTCGACGCTCAAATTCCGATCCCCTTTACCTACCGTATTCCAAAGCAGGCGAAGTTCAACACTATCAGCAGGTGAATCCAGCGACCACGAAACAGTAACCTCAATCAGTTCACCAACTTCAAAAGCGGAGCGATTTTCAGGGAGCAGAATTTCAAGCATCGAAAATCCATCTGTACAAGAATAATTGTCAAGGAAGTTCTTTAACGTAAATATTACGAAAATAAAGCGTATTCCCGTGATTTTGCAGTTCAATCGATTCTTTAGGATAAATCGGCTTGTCACGTTCCCAATAATTTTCGAGTATCGTATTATCTACGACAAGTTTCCCGTTCAGTTTGACGGTCACTCGATCGCCAACCATTTTAATGTAGAATGTATTCCACTGACCAACCGGGTTATCTGCAACAACCAGTGGTTTGTCCGGATTCTTCTTGTTGTTAAATAATCCACCAGATCCAACTGCATTCTTTTTACTTAATGATGGATCCCAAATCTGAACTTGTGGCGATCCTCGAAGATAAATACCGCTGTCTCCCCTGGCTTCAATTTTCCAGTCAACATACATTTCAAAATTACCATACAGTTTTTTTGTGCAAAGATTTTTTCCTTTTCCGTCAAACACAAGTATGCCGTCGACGACTTTCCAATGCTGTTGAATTCTCGCGTCGGCTTCTTTCTGGGCCTTTGCCAGATCTTCAGCAGACATCTTCGCGCGAGATTTCGGGCTACCAACCAGTCCCTTCCAACCGTCCAGGTTTTTTCCGTTGAATAAAGCTGTGAACCCTGCTGGAGGACAATTTAACTTTTCTGCTGCAGATACCGATTCAGTCAAACTAAAAGAGAGAAACATCGCTGCAGCCATGGCTGGACAGAATCGATGTCGTAGTAAAACAAAGCGTTGCATTCTGAAGTCTCCCAAGGTAGGTGGAAAAACAGATTCCATGTTCTTAATTGTTATATATCATGCAGTGTGAGAAGTGAGCCTTTTTCAGGCCTGCAAAAAGGGTGAATAATCACACTCCGCCCCCATTCTGCTATTGTATCAACTCCCCCAACAGGACCTGAAAATGCAGCAGGCTGGTACCATTCTCTTCGAGCATACCATGTAAAAGAGGCCTTCCACAACTCTTTGCCCCTTTGTTTACTCACATTCTGTGATGAAAATGATTATGATTCTATATTAAGTATCCCGCTCATTTTTATTGTTTTGCCTTGCTGTTCACAGAATTATTATCAGAGGAAAATTCGTTGCCTTTTATATTGGAAGGAATTGTGACAACCAGAAACTCTGATGGCAGCGTGAATATTGCGCCAATGGGGCCAGTGGTAAAGCGAGAACAGGATGGAACCATCAGACGATTTCTGTTTCGTCCTTTTCAAGGCTCGCAAACATATCAGAATCTGTCAGCAACAAGACAGGGTGTTTTTCACATTAGCGATGACGTTCTACTTTTTGCTCGCGCGGTTACAAAAAACCTGATCGCAGAACAACTCCCGTTAAGCCCGGCAAAAAAAATTGATGGAGTTGTAATCAGTAATACTTCTCAGTGGTACGAGTTCCAGATTATTTCCAGTGACACCTCATCAGCCAGAGCAGAGTTTGAAGCTGAGATTTTGCACACTGGTGGTGCAGGAAATTTTCTCGGTTTTAATCGTGCCAAGCATGCCGTGATCGAAACAGCCATCCTGGCAACACGATTACACTTGCTGGAAAAAGATTTTGTGATTAAAGAATTAAAACGCTTCGAAGTAATTATTGAAAAAACGGCAGGCAGCCAGGAGCGTGATGCTTTCGAATTACTCCATACCTTCATGACCACTCATCAGGGGCAGGCCTCATGAATCTGCCTTGTTCACAAGTAACTATTCGCACCGGCAGTCGCCTGCATTGTGGCCTGTTTTCTGACTCTGCCCCCCAGGGGTACCGCCATCAGGGAATGGGGTTGATGATCGATTCTCCCGGCTTTCATCTCACAGCTTCCATCACTGATTCTGCAGAACATTACATTGATGCAGTGGATGAAATCTATCAACGTATTCAGCATGCGTTAATCGGGCTGGATCGGAGTTCTGAAAATCAGCAGACTAAACATTTAGAAATCCGAGTGGAGCAGACGATCCCGTTGCATTGCGGGTTTGGTTCAGGAACACAACTTGCGTTAGCGGTTGGGCATTTGTGGGCCTGGTTTAATCAACCAGATTTATCAACGCAGCAGTTAGCCCGCCTTCTTAATCGCAGCCGGCGTTCCTGCATCGGAACATACGGATTTGAACAGGGGGGGATGCTGATTGACCGAGGGATCGCTGCGGGAGAATCAGTCGGAAAATGCCGGTTCCGAACTTCCTTGCCGGAATCATGGCGAATTCTGCTGGTCAGACCTTTGAAGTTGCAAGGTTTTTCGGGAGAGAGTGAAACAGAAGCATTTCAGCAGCTT
>WFOZ01000098.1 GCA_015487825.1 Planctomycetaceae bacterium | reverse complement strand
CTTCCAGACATTGTGCAATTACCAGCGAAAGCGAAGAACCCGCTTGTCCCAAGAGTAACGAGAATTCTTTGAAAATGTCATCTTCCAATCCTGCAGGAGGATTTTTTTCCCCCAGGTCGAAACGATATCCTTCAACAATCTGCGTATATTTTTGATGAGAATACTCAGCCTGTCGGCGGATCAATTGATCGAGCCAGTCGCTTCCTTTGGGAAGTGTCAACTCAGGATAGCCGCCAAAGTCTTCTTCGAGCGCATCGATCAAGTCATCGTAACTGCAACTGACACTCCGTTCGCACGCGCGGTGAATAATGGT
Organism: Planctomycetaceae bacterium; assembly: GCA_015487825.1. GTDB lineage: Bacteria > Planctomycetota > Planctomycetia > Planctomycetales > Planctomycetaceae > Rubinisphaera. The sequence goes on along the minus strand of WFOZ01000098.1, from coordinate 3,992 downwards.
TTCTTTATCAGACTGAGCTGTATGCAACGGGCAGCAGACATCGGTCAGGTAATGGCTCATCACCCCGGTGGCATATACGGCATCTTTCCAGTGACCATCTGCAAACGACTGCCGGGCCTGGGCGTACCACTTGTGGGTCGCCTTAACCGCTCCGCCCCAATAGTTATCACTCACATGCAGTACATGATTGCGAAAATCTTTGAATTTTTTATCGGGATCTTTAGAACCGCTCAGGTAGCTTTCAACATGTTTCAGAAAAAGATTACGCCATTTTTGAGGCTCGGTCCCTTCCAGAAGTCGCAGCGCATCCATCGCCAACTTATGATGTGTCCCCTTACACTTCCATGCGTAAAGAGTCCGAAAATAAAGCGACATCCTGTCACCACCTGTTTTTTAAGCCTGAAACTGTACGGAACGGTCCCTCTGTAAAGCAGAATGGTTGCAGAAATGACGATTTCACGCAAGAGGGATTCAAAAGCGGATATTCGGTAAATAAACAGGAGTAAATGACAAAAAGCGGCTGAAGGGAATCGAACCCTCATTTGAAGCTTGGGAAGCTTCCGTGTTACCATTACACCACAGCCGCATGCCACTGTACTATAAACAACTTCCACGGCGGCGTAAAATCGATGAGAGATGGTTTTGCCCTGTTTTATCAAAGAATAGTCTCAGGTCGGTGCCACTTTAATGAAAACTGAATTCCAGGAGAGGAATAATTATGAAATCTGATGTCGTGAAATTTGTATCGCTATTTTGTTCGCTGGTTCTCATCTTGGCTCTTTACCACTCTGGTAGGGCGGACGAAAAGGTTGAGCCCGCTCCCGTTTCAGCAGAAAAAAGTGAGCAGGATGATGTAGCCCCTGTGAAGACTCTGGAGGAAATGACAAACGAAGCTGCCAGCAAAATGACCGGTAAAGCGGAAGAGATTTCAAAAAAAGTCGATCAGAGTGAAGATGCGAAAAAATATTCCGCTGGCATTCTGGAACCTATCTATTCAATGGCGGAATATATGTCCTTTTCTTCCTTTTACTGGATTGCGTTTGCAGTGATGGTTTCGGGAGTGATCAGTTTTGCATTGCAACTGGTTATCGGTAAACTGGCTGTGTTGCTTCGAGGTGGGATTTCTTTTTCGCAAATTCTCACAGATATTCAGGGGTTGGTAATTTCTCTGGTTGGTCTGTTTTACACCACTCAAGCAGCGACCGAGAATTCCAATTTTACAACCAGTCCTGCAGCGGTTCTTTCCGCAGCCGCGTTGGGGCTTGTTGCAGGCTTCTTCTTCTATCTGCGAGGGCAGGCGACCGAACTGGAAGCGCTGGAAGGACGGCGGGAAGAAGCTCGTATAGCCAGAGCTGCTAAAAATAAGTAATTCAAATTTTGTGACTGTAAGGAAAGAGGTTTCGATGATGTCTCGCTACATTTCGTGTTTGTCTCTGTTGTTTCTGCTCATCTGTTCTTCTTTGACACAGGCAGCATCGAAGCCGAACGTCATTGTGATTCTGGTTGATGATCTCGGCTATGGCGATCTTTCCAGTTATGGGGCTACCGATTTGAAGTCGCCTCATATTGATCGGCTCATTGCAAGTGGTATGCGTTTCAGCGATTTCTACGCAAACTGCCCGGTCTGTTCTCCCACACGGGCAGCACTGCTTTCCGGGAAATATCAGGATCGCGTTGGCGTGCCCGGTGTTATCAGAACACATTCTGATAACAACTGGGGCTATCTTTCTCCCGATGCAACACTCCTACCCGTTGCTTTGAAGCCGGCTGGATATCACACCGCGATTGTCGGCAAATGGCATCTCGGGCTGGAGGAAGAAAACAGGCCGAATCAGCGGGGATTCGATCACTTCCACGGTTACCTTGGCGACATGATGGACGATTACTACAAGCATCGCCGGCACGACATCAACTACATGCGGCTCAATAACAAAACGATCGATCCGCCGGGGCATGCGACCGATCTGTTTACACAGTGGAGTTGTGATTACCTTAACGAAAGAGCAAAAAATCCGGACAAACCGTTCTTTCTATATCTCGCTTACAACGCCCCGCACACGCCGATTCAGCCACCTGCTGACTGGCTGGCAAAGGTCATCAAAAGAGAGCAGGGAATTACAGAAAAACGAGCCAAGCTGGTTGCGCTGATTGAACATCTCGATGAGGGGATCGGTCAGGTGATGCAAACGTTGAAAGAAACAGGACTAGCAGAAAATACGATGGTCGTTTTCTCTTCCGATAACGGCGGTCAGTTAAGTGCAGGGGCGAACAACGGGGCATTACGTGATGGCAAGCAAAGCATGTACGAAGGCGGCTTGAAAGTTCCCACAGCAGTGGTCTGGCCGGGGAAAATCAAACCGGGCTCACAAACCGGTTTTCGAGCGTTAAGCATGGACCTGTTTCCAACCATCCTCGAATTAGCGGGAGTCAAACCGGCTGATGATCTCGACGGAAAAAGTATCCTGCCCACGCTGCTGGGTAAGCAACAGCCGAAACTGCGAAATCACCTCTTCTTCCGCAGACGCGAAGGCGGCCTGAGATACAACGGTAAAACAATCGAAGCAGTCATCCGCGGCGATTGGAAACTGCTACAAAACAGTCCGTTCGAACCTCTCGAATTGTATAACTTGAAACAAGACCCGTTAGAAAAAAACGACCTCAAAACAAAAGCCCCCAGAATCTACCGGGAACTAGCCACAGCGTTAAGAAGAGAAATCCAACGCTACGGCGAAATCCCCTGGCAACGAGCCGATTCCATTCCTGCAGCCAAGTAGTGCAACTCAAGTTAATTTGAAGCTATCCGATACAAGAAAACTGTTAAAGAGGAATGCGAAAGATAATGATTAAACGCAGAAATCATTTACAATTATGTTTGTCCTTTTTGATTTTTATATTCTTAGGGGATTTTTGCCTTTGTGAAGAGGCTGAGAATGCCGAAGAACCGCGGTTTTCACAAGCCGCATCCATGCTGATAAAGAATCAAATTATACTATCTCGGTTCTATAACGAATATGAGATGGAGCAGGGGCACAAGTACGCCAAATTAATTCTTGAACAATACGAAAACAGATACGGCAAAGACTCGACTCTTGTTGGAGTTTGGATTGTCATTTCAACACAGCATCGACTTGGTGATAGCAAAGCAAAACTATCCAATTCGAAAATGCTTGAAAGAGCCTCTCAAATTTTGAAATCAGAACCAGATTTTTGGGATTACGCAGTGATTGCTTTTCGTAATTTAGCAAAGTTGCATTCAGAAGATTATTTTTTGGGATTATCCATCTCTGCAAGTCACTTAAAGGATGCTGTTGATATTCTGAAACAGCAAAAAGAACCAGACATTGCTTTGTATATGGAAATTCTGATTGATTTTCATTCGGTTTCAAAAGGAAAGCCAGACAAGCAGCGCGCCATTCGTGAACGGTTTGAATCGCTTCTTCAAAAAAGGTTGAAATTTGAAGAGATAAGCGATCAACAGATTATTGAATACAGACTTAATTTTGCATCTGATTTGCTAGAGACAAACGATAAAGAATATGGAAATAAATATCTTGCAAACCTCTATGAAAAAACAACCAAGTTGCCGCAAGAGAAAGTCGAAAACCAATTGCTATTGGCGATTGTGTGTGAATTGAACGCTTCTCTTTATACAAAAAACAAAGAATTTGATAAAGCCATTGAATTTGAAGAGAAAGCTTTTGGACTTTTCAAATTATCTAGTGGCCCCAATGACATAAGTACTGCACAGGTGGCTGAAAAAGTTGCAAAATTATATTTGTTCACACAACAAAATGCCAAGGCAATGCAATGGTTTGAGATCAGTTTTGACTCGTACGCAGCAGACATGGATACATACACAGAATACCGGCTTGAAGCCCTTCAGGAATTGTTATCAAAATCAATTATCGCTTATTTACGTAGCGGTCGTGGGATTAGAAAACATCGTGAAATGACATTCAAACTTACAGAATTATATGTCGACTATTATGGAG
>WFOZ01000097.1 GCA_015487825.1 Planctomycetaceae bacterium | reverse complement strand
CATGTCACGGTCTCGTTGCTGTTCGGCTCGATTTTTTTTGTCGAACTCTTTTCGTTTCTCAACATCGATCAACGCTTCAACAACCGGAACCGCTTTAGAGGCATCGCCACAATGCGCAACAATATGATCGTATTCAGGGGCCACTTTCACCGCGGTATGCTTGGCGGAAGTCGTTGCTCCACCAATCAGCAGCGGTATTGTCATCCCTCTGCGTTTCATTTCCTGAGCAACCGAAATCATTTCATCGAGCGACGGCGTGATCAATCCGGACAAACCGATCACATCGGCCCCTTTCTCGATTGCAGTATCGAGAATAACATCGGCAGCAACCATTACACCAAGGTCAATCACTTCAAAATTGTTGCATTTCAAAACAACAGCGACAATATTTTTTCCAATATCGTGAACATCCCCTTTGACAGTCGCAATTAGAAAAACGCCGCGGTAACTCGAACCGGCTTCTATTTTTTCGGCTTCCATGAACGGCGTCAGATACGCAACCGATTTTTTCATCACACGGGCAGATTTTACGACTTGGGGCAGAAACATTTTTCCTGCACCGAATAACTCGCCAACCACGCTCATCCCATCCATTAAAGGGCCTTGAATCACCTCAAGAGGGCGACCGTATTTCACACGTGCCTCTTCGGTGTCTTCGTCAATGTAATCCGTAATTCCTTTCATGATCGCGTGCTGCAACCGCTGTTCAACCGTGCCGTTTCGCCACTCTGCCTTTTTCTCTTCAGAAACTTGCCCTTTGTTCTGATCCTTAATTTCCTCTGCATAATCGACAAGGCGTTCGGTTGCATCGTCTCTGCGATTGAGCAGTACGTCTTCGATGTATTCAAGCAGTTCTTTATCGATTTCATCATAAACTTCAAGCTGGCTGGAATTGACAATGCCCATATCCAAACCCGCTTGAATCGCGTGATACAAAAAGGCTGCATTCATTGCTTCGCGGACAACATTATTGCCACGAAATGAAAACGAAACGTTACTGACGCCGCCCGATGTTTTTGCACCAGGGCATTCCTGTTTGATGCGTTTGACCGCTTCAAAAAATTCAACTGCGTAGTTATTGTGTTCTTCCATCCCGGTCGCAACGGTCAGAATATTCGGGTCAAAAATGATATCTTCAGGCGGGAAGTCGGCTTGTTCGGTCAGCAGTTTATAAGCCCGTTTACAGATCGAGACTTTGTGATCCGCTTCAGCCGCCTGCCCTTGCTCATCGAACGCCATCACGACGGTCGCTGCTCCGTACTGGCGTATTTTTCTGGCACGTTCAAGGAATATCTCTTCGCCTTCTTTCAAGCTGATTGAATTAACAATCGGCTTGCCCTGCACGCATTTCAGACCAGCTTCGATAACTTCCCATTTCGAGGAATCGATCATAATCGGCACTGAAATATCGCCATCATCACTGATGAGCCAGAGGAATTTCTGCATGCACGCGACCGAATCGAGCAGGCCTTCGTCCATGTTGACATCGATAATGTTCGCGCCGCCCTCTACCTGATTACGGGCGATGCTGAGGGCTTCGTCGTATTTTTCTTCACGAATTAAGCGGGCAAATTTTCGGGAACCTGTTACATTGGTTCGCTCGCCAATCATCAGAAAGTTGGATTCCGGTCGAACTTCATATCGCAGCAATCCTGCGTACGCGGTCACTCCAGATGAAACGGGGACCGGGCGTGATTTCAGCGAAGCGGTCTGTTCACCAATTTGACGAATATATTCCGGCGTTGTGCCGCAACATCCGCCAACGATGTTGACCCAACCCTTATCAGCATACGCAGCCAATTCGGTCGCGACTTCTGAAGGGCTGGCATCGAAACCGCCCATGCCATCGGGCATGCCTGCATTCGGATAACAACTGATACGGCAATCGGCAACCTGCGATAACGCTTCAACGTACGGTCTCATCTGTTTCGGGCCGAGCGCACAGTTCAACCCGATGCTGAAAAGAGGGAAATGAGAAACGGAGGTGTAAAATGCATCGACCGTCTGGGCCGTCATCGACCGCCCGCCTGCAAAGATCGTCCCGGACACCATCACCGGCAACTGCACATTCTTTTCCTGAAAAACCTGACTGATTGCAAACAGGCAGGCTTTCGTGTTGAGGGTATCAAATGAGGTTTCGGGCAGCAGAATATCAACGCCGCCATCAATCAGACCGCGAATCTGTTCCGCATACGAAGCGACCATTTGATCGTAGGAAACAGGACGGACGCCCGCTTCATCGGCATTCATCGAAAGTTGGACTTTCGTCGGGCCGATCGATCCCGCAACGAAACGTGGT
>WFOZ01000096.1 GCA_015487825.1 Planctomycetaceae bacterium | reverse complement strand
CAGCACGATTCCTTTTATTTTTTCATCCCTGGCTGCCGCATCGAGTCGTTCAAATAAACGATTCATTGTTTCGCCAATTTCCCCAAACAATCCGGGAAGCGATGGCCCTTCAGGAAGTGAACCGGAAATTTTAATTTCTGCCCAGCTAACTGTCGGGACACTTTCTTTATCGGCCTCTTTCGTTTGTCCTGCAGTAGATTTAACACTATTGCCAGTACGCGAAGTTCCACGCGGCTTATTGGCTGCATCAATCATCTGGCTGCTGGCAGTCAGAAAAGCGAGGCTGAGTATCATCAAATATTTAAGAGGCATTTTTTCTTCCTTGTACTATTACTAACGGTAAAAGTTTGCGAACGGCTCGCAAATTTTAGAAAAACATCAGTTTGGTTACGGCTATCAGTATGAACCAGCCGTGCTGGGTACTATTAATGGTTGATTGCTTTGCGCGCTTCGCAAATTACAAAAAGTATCGTTCTGTAGACAGCGATTTGAAGGCCCCAGCCGCGCTGTGGTTGGTTCCTGTATGAAGCAGGGAATCCTGCAGACGTGAACAATTTTACCCAGCCGAAGGCAAGCGGGTCAATTAACAACTGATATTTGTTGTAACTTAACAGAGATTATCGATGGGACAGCTTCGAAGTAAATACCGTATTCTGTTAGAAGTGTATCTTCTGTTTTGTATTGAAGAATTGGAATTGAAGCTTGCTCTCAATAGTACAAAAATAATCGACATTACGGTTTTGACAAGGCGGCTGTACGATGTGGCTGATTTTTTACAGCTTCCTGCATCAACTTCACACATTCCCTCAGGCCAATAAAACACTCACGTAAATTGCTCAGTGGGTCAACAAAATCAGCAAGGAGTAGAAATGCCTTCTTTGTTTTTCATCATGATTTGCCTGATTGGGTTGACCGCCCGAGCGGGTGATTCACAACCTCAAAAGCCAAACGTTCTGTTTATTGCTGTCGATGATCTTCGCGTCGAACTTTCCTGTTATGGAAACGACCATGTGAAGTCACCTCATCTTGATCAGTTTGCTAAACAAAGCACCTTGTTTACTCATGCCTATTGCCAGCAGAGTTTATGCAATCCGTCCCGCGCCTCAGTTCTTACCGGCTTGCGACCGGATACCTTGCGAGTGTGGGATTTGCACACACATTTTCGAGAAAATTATCCGAAAGCTGAAACGATTCCACAACTTTTCAAACGCAGCGGGTATCACGCTCAGTGTATCGGGAAAATTTTTCATAACTGGAGACAGGACGATTACCGTGGCGATCCTGCTTCGTGGAGCGTGCCATCGATTCTGCATTACAACACTCACTCAAATGACAAGCCTCAAATCGATGGGAAAATCCCGCTCGATCACTCAACGCTTAAATTAACCGAATGCAGAGACGTCCCGGATAGCGCTTATTTTGATGGACGCGTAGCCGACGAAGCGATCAAAACATTAAGGCAAATGAAATCAAAGCCATTTTTTCTCGCGGTCGGCTTCTGGAAACCACACTTGCCTTTCAATGCCCCCAAAAAATATTGGGATCTGTATGATCGAAATACTCTGCCGGTTCCTGACCACTTACACCCCCCCAAAGATGTGCCTGAAGTGGCATTGACGAGTGCTCGTATCGGAAAAATTTCTGAAGATGACTTGCGGGAATTGCATCATGGGCATCTGGCTGCAATCAGTTATCTCGATGCCCAGATCGGTCGTGTATTAAGCGAACTCGATTCTCTGGGACTTCGAAAAAACAGCGTCATTGTTTTCTGGTCAGATCATGGTTTGCATCTCGGGGAACATGGTTTGATGAGAAAAACAACCGTGTTTGATCTTGATACCCGTGTTCCTTTGATGATCTCAGCACCTGACCATAAGGAAGCCCAGCAAACAGATGCGATTGTCGAACTGATCGATCTTTATCCGACTTTGGTTGAGCTGTGTGGCCTGGAGACAAACTCAAAGCTGGAAGGCAAGTCGTTGGTTCCACTGCTCGAAGACCCGAATCGTACCGTGAAACCATTTGCGTTATCGCAGGCACCTCGTCCCAATTATCTTCGCGGGAAACTTCCTGAAACAATGGGGTACTCAATAACAAATCAACAATTTCGATACACCGAATGGAGAAACTGGAAAGACAACAAAGTTCAGGCTCGCGAACTTTACCATCGTGTAAATGATCCAAACGAACAAGTCAATATTGCCCGGAACCCGCGGTATGCGAAAGAAATCGAAGGCCTTTCCAGAGAATTGCAATCCTCTTTTTTCCCCAGCCACTCATCATTGAATAGTCACTAATTGGGGCACTTTGGATACCTGAAAATTAATCGTGAATTTTTTCGTGTTGCGCATTGCGCAAATATCATTGAGCTCTATCTGATTACGTCGGTCAGAACAACTCAGTCGTGCTGGGTACCTATTGGATTAGATAGAGCAGGAGCACCTCTGCTGAAAGGCTTGACGCAAGTTCCTCTACCTCTTACAATCTACTGGTCATATAAGTATACCAGTCCGATTTTGAGTGGGGAGAGTCGCTTTGAGTGTTATTCAGGAAATCCCGGTGGCGAGGCGAGAGACGATGGTTGAGGCCATCACCAAAGCGCTGATCGATCATATTGCTGATCAGCGACTTGGGCCGGGGGATCGGTTGCCTTCGGAGCGGCAACTGGCGCAGATGACTGGTGCAAGTCGTTTACCTTTGCGCGAGGCGCTTGCAACACTCAAAGGCCTGGGGGTTATCGAGTCGTGGCATGGCAAAGGGATATTTGTCAAACAGTTTGATTTGTCTGCTTTGTTCGGCATGCTCTCTCCTCTATTGAAAATCAACACAGAAATCGATCTTGAGGGCATTTTCGTTGCGAGGTTGTCGCTCGAAATGAGTATCGCTGAACTGGCGGCAAAAAATCGCACCGACGAACATTTACAATTACTGCGTCAGGACATCGATAAAATGCGGGCATCGGTTCGCAACAAAGATGACTACATTCGGCATGACACGCACTTTCATCGGGAGTTATCTCGAGCTGCGGCCAATCCCGTGTTTGTCGTGTTTATGTCATCGATTATGGATCTGCTGGTCGAGTTGCAGGTTCACCTGCGTGATCGGATTTCGTATCGGGAACTTGCGGTGTGTGAACACGAAAAAATAGTCGATGCCATTGCCAGGCAAGATGCCAGCGGGGCACGTTTGGCTATTGAATTGCATCTGCGAAATGCGATGGAGCGGCTGTAAGGCGAACTGATCATTTTGGTTCGTCTGGAAATGGCGTGCTTTTGATGAAATCTGTATTACTAACGGTAAAAGTTTGCGAACGGCTCGCAAATTTCAGAAAAATATCAGTTTGGTTACGGCTATCAGAATGAACCAGCCGTGCTGGGAAAATCCGTGCTACTAACGTTAAAGGTTTACGAACGGTGCGCAAATT